>NZ_DALZCD010000046.1:0-20041 GCF_031978025.1 Erwinia sp. | reverse complement strand
GGGGTAAACCGCCATCCGCCGTCCAGCTGACGTCAGCGTCACCATTGAAGACGCCGCTGAGTTGGGTCGCATCCGTCAGGAAAGGTTTCACCATCGCCAGATTGAAGCGGTTCAGCGTCACTTTCGCATGACCGGACGGGCCAGCCTCAATAGTTTGCGGTACGCACAGTTCGGCATTAGGGTTTTGCCAGCAGTGCGGGCCGACTGATACCGTCTGACTACTGTTGAGATAGTCCAACGCAATAGCGCGGGTCAGGCGCCACTCTCCTACCGGCGTATCGAAACGGGTATTGTTAAGCGTACCGCGCCAGCGCTGTTGGCTGCGATCGAAGCTGCCGTTCAGCTGTAGCTGGCCGGAAACCGGATCGCCATTGACCGTCAGCTTTAGCTGATGCGCTTTTTCGTCGCCGTTGGCGTCCAGATCCAGTCGATTAATCGTCAGCGCATCCTGCTTCAGTCGATCAACACGCAGCGCCAGTTTACCCTGAATCTGCTCGCCTGATTTCACGTCGCTCTGGAGCGCAACGCGGGCGATACTCATCGCCTGCCAGCGGAGGCCGGTAGCGGTCAGATCCGCCAGCAGCTGCGGCGCTTTCAGGTCGCCGCGTGCTTTGATCGTGCCTTTCGCTACGCCGCCCAGGCCCGGCAGTGCGTTATCCAGATGTTCGGCGTCGATAGTGGCGTCCAGCGCCAGCTTATCGCCAAGCGAGCCTTTCACATCGACATTATTGCGGCCCAGCACCAGCTTAATACCAGGAATATCCCACTGGTTATAGCTGTTACCGTAGAGCGAACCGTCAGCGCTGACCGCATTCTGTTTTACGTTGCCGCGCAGCTTCAGTTCAGGGACGCGCATCTGCCAGCTACCGCCATAAAGACTGCCGCGCGTGGTGATTTTCCCTTCCAGCTTCGCTGGCCAGTCCGGGTATTGCCGTGCGGTATTAATGCCGTTGAGCTGAAGCTCGCTGCGCCAGCTGATTGCTTTACTCCAGTCCACCAGCGCCGTCAGGTCGGTAGTCCCCTCCAGCGCCGCCAGCCGCAGCTTATCCAGCGAGAACTGCTCTGCGTTGCCCTTGCCGTCCAGCGTGAGCGTAGCAGGTGGAATCGCCTGTCCGCGCAGCGCGGTTTTTAGCGACATCACATAGTCCGTCGCTTTGCCCTTTATGCTGAAGTTAAGATTGTCGGCCTGATACTGTGTTTCACCAGATAGCGGCCAGCGCAGCTGCTCGCTTTGCAAGGTCATCGCCAGCGGCAGACCCGCTTCAGCCAGCTTTGTTTGCGCGTTCAGCTGCATCCGCACGGGGCCGGAGAGGTTCAGAGCCAGATCCAGCCGATCGCGCAGTCCGCCGCCGACGGTCATTTTGATCTTCTCGCCTTTGATCGGATCGACGTTAAGCGAGCTGGTCAGCGTGAAATTTACCGGCCAGGCGTCGGCCAGTTGGGCCTGCCCGGTAGCGTTGAGCTGTCCCTGCGGTGAATCCACATCCAGCGTTTCCAACCGTAGCAGGCGATCCTGCGTTTGCGCTTTCACCAGCAGACGCGTAATAGCGATATCGGTATCGCCAGTCACGCGCAGCTGCTCGCCGAGGATCTGCTGCACGTTAACATCCAGCGGCATCTTGAAATCAGGCAGATCCGGCAGCAGCGGTTTGGCGAACATCGCCTTCAGCGTTTCGCCGAGCGGCGGTTCATCCGTCTGCGGCTGCTGCACTTTTGGCTGTACCACCTGCTCGTCGGCGACTTTAGCCGCTTTCGGCAGCGCAATCAGCAGCCCCTGGATATGGGTTGGGGTTAAGGTCAGCGCACGCTGTTGCCAGTAGAGGCCCGTGGTAAAATCCGCCAGCGAAATCGCCGTGTCGTCCACGTTGACCGTAATGTTATGCAGCGCCAGCTGGCTCAGCGTAATCGGATACGGCGTGCTGAGATCGCCTGATGACGTTTCCTCTTTGGTTTCCGGCGTGGACGGCCCCAGCTTCTTACTGTCCACCACTACGCTGACGTCGCGCAGCGCCAGGTCATTAATGCAGAACGCGCTGTTTTTCAGGCAGCTCAGCTTTAAGGCCAGACGGAACTCGCCAGCTTTCACCTTCACGCCGGGCATTTCATACTGTACGCCAGTCAGCCGAAGGTCACGCCAGCCGCCGCTGACCTGCTTGATATCTAAACCCGGCACCCAGCGCGCCGCGCCGTTCAACACCAGATGCAAGCCGGTGGTGGTACCCAGTAAAAATGCGACGCTGCCGATCAGCACGACCAGGAAAATCAGGATGCCAATAAGGACCTTTTTCCAGAGTTTCATAGTTCAGGCCCCAAACCGATGTAAAACTGTATGTTGCGATCTTCACTGTCCCCTACCGGACGGGCGATATCCAGCTTGATCGGCCCAACCGGGGACTGCCAGCGTACGCCGAAACCGGCGCCGGTTTTGACGTTGCTCTGCTTGATGTCGTTAACCGCCTCACCGGAATCCACAAATACCGCGCCCCACCATTTGCCGGTCACGTTGTACTGGTATTCCACCGAACCGGTCGCCAGCTTCGAAGCGCCGGTCAGCTTGCCGTCATCGTCGCGCGGTGAAATGCCTTTGTACTTGTAGCCGCGAATGCTGCGGTCGCCCCCGGCGAAAAAGCGCAAATCAGGCGGTACGCGTTCAAAGTCGTTGGTTTCGATCCAGCCGAGGTTGCCGCGCAGCACAAAACGGTGTTTATCGGCCAGCGTGCGGATCCAGACGTTTTGTGCCTGCACCACGGCGAAATCAATGTCCGACGCCCAGGTCGTGTCAGAGACATCCAGCGAGTAACGCTGGGAATCTCCCCATACGGGCATCAGCCCACCGCGTGAACGGGTGCGATTTACGCTAACGCCAGGGTAAATCAGCATGGTGGTGTTGGTCACGTTACCCTGGGTAAAGTGATCCAGGCTCCAGTGCAGATTAACGGCGCGCTGCCAGCCCGTAGAGGATTCCCAGTAGCGTGACGCGGCCAGCGTAGTGGAGTCAGACTGGGTGTCGTTCAGGTCGGTTCTTTTCAGGCCGCCCTGCAGCAGGTAATACTGCTCAACCGGATTTTTCAGCAGTGGGATCTTATAGCTGAAGTCGAGCTGCTGTTCCGGCGCGGAGATATTGGCGCTGGTGGTAAAGCTGTGACCGTAAGAGTTTACCCACGGCCTCTTCCAGGTCGCTTTAACCCTCGGGCCGACATCGGTGGAATAGCCTACGCCCGTTTCGATGGTATTTTCCGTTCGCGGACTGACCACACCGTGCAGCGGTAATATTTTGCTTTTTCGTGATTGATCGAACTGCGGCGCGACCACGACGGAATTAAACCAGCCGGTAGCGGAAAGACGGCGGTTCAGCTCCGCTAAATCGCGTGAGCTGTAGTAGTCGCCCTTTTTAAACGGCACCAGGTTTTGCAGATATTCTTCACGGATTTGCGAGCCTTCAAACGTGACGTCGCCAAAACGGTAGCGCTGACCGCTGTCGTAATCGATATCCCAGAAAGCCTCGTGTCGCTCGACAGAAACGCCCAGCTGGCTTTTACGGTAGTCGCCATCAAAGTAGCCTTTGCGCAGCGCCAGATTACTAAGCGAGCTTTTAAAGCTATCGTAATCGCTGTGGTTGAGTACGCCACCGATTTTGCCTTTCCCAGTATGCACCAGCGTCCGGTAATCCTCATCGGTACGCGCGCCACCCCGGATAATCACTGTCTCACCCGCCAGCTTAACTGGCTGGCCGGGCGTGACTTTCGTCAGCAGCACCGGGCGTTTGCCGCCTGCAGGCGGCGGCTGAAGTTCAAATTCAATCTCCGGCTCGTAATAACCCAGCGCCTTAAGGCCTTCTTTTACTGCTTCGCTGACGCGCGCGCGAAAACGCCCATCAGAGGTGACTTCCTCACTTGAGATAGTCGACAATCTTGCTCGCACGTTTTTTTGTAATTCCCCAGACAGGCCGGTGACCTGCAGACGCACCGTAGCCGCCTGAGCGGCAGGCGCGGCTGCGATCAGACCTAACATGCAATAGACATGAATTCGTGGCACGCTAACTCCTGATTTTATTGCCAGCTCCAGATGGGCACAACGACCGAATCTTTAAAATGGCCCGCTTAAGCATGGCAACTTTTTGCGGGTTCAGAGGCGCTTTTTCACTGAAAGGCCAAAATTTGCGTTATTGTGTGCAAAGAACCACCAGGTTACAACCGGGGATCGTGAGGGAATGTTACGCTATATCAGCCTGAGATGCAGACTCAGATAAATCTCAGCGCCGTATCGCTTGCAGCGCCGCAATTGTAAGCAATCCTCACCACAGCTATAATCTCTGGCAGAGGCCGCGCTGCGGCCAGTTAACGTCTTTCTGCCCAAGCCAAATGGCGCAGACATTTTTGGCACGGATAGCCCGGTGCCGCTCACAGGTACGGAAGGTCAGCTGCTCCTCATCTGCTGCCCAGGCCAAAAATGACAGGTAATCAACTTAAGGCCAGCTTTGGCGCATTTTCCCCTGAAAGTGCCTGAAACGGCCATTTAATGGATGTTTTATGTTAGACAGCTTGCTTGTCATCTTAATGCTGATCGCCATCAGCTCATTTTTTTCACTTTCGGAAATCTCTCTGGCCGCGTCGCGCAAAATTAAACTGAAGCTGCTGGCGGACGATGGCAACATCAACGCCCAGCGCGTGCTGAAAATGCAGGAAACGCCCGGGATGTTTTTTACCGTGGTGCAGATAGGACTGAACGCCGTGGCGATTTTGGGCGGTATCGTGGGCGATTCTGCGTTTTCGCCTGTTTTCCGCACGCTTTTCGATCGCATAACCGGCCCGGTGCTGGCTGAACAGCTCAGCTTTATCGCCTCTTTCACCGTAGTGACCAGCCTGTTTATTCTGTTCGCCGATCTTTTCCCAAAACGTCTCGGCATGATTGCACCGGAAACCATCGCGTTGAAAATCATCAACCCGATGCGTCTCTGCCTGTTTATCTTCCGCCCGTTGGTGTGGTTCTTTAACGGCGGCGCCAATATCATTTTCCGCCTGTTTAAAATTCCGCTGGTGCGCAAAGATGATATTACCTCGGACGATATCTACGCGGTGGTAGAAGCGGGTGCGCTTGCTGGCGTACTGCGCAAGCAGGAGCATGAGCTGATTGAAAATGTGTTTGAGCTTGAATCCCGCACCGTGCCCTCTTCCATGACCTCTCGTGAGAACGTGATATGGTTCAATTTGCATGAAGAAGAGGCGAGCCTGAAGGAAAAAATCGCCAATCATCCACATTCCAAGTTCCTGGTCTGTAATGATGATATTGACCACATTGTGGGTTATGTCGATTCCAAAGAGCTGCTGCTGCGCGTGCTGGGCAACCAGAGCATGGCGCTGAACAGCGGCGTGCAGATCCGTTCAGCGCTGATCGTACCGGATACGCTGACGCTGTCGGAAGCGCTGGAAAGTTTTAAAACCGCAGGCGAAGATTTTGCGGTCATCATGAACGAATATGCGCTGGTGGTGGGCATCATCACCCTGAACGACGTAATGACGACGCTGATGGGCGATCTGGTTGGCCAGGGGATGGAAGAGCAGATCGTGGCGCGCGATGAGAATTCATGGCTGGTCGAAGGCGGTACGCCGATCGACGACGTAATGCGCGTACTGGATATCGACGAGTTTCCCCAGTCCGGCAACTACGAGACAATTGGCGGCTTTATGATGTATATGCTGAGAAAAATCCCTAAACGTACCGACTTCGTGAAGTTTCACGGCTATAAGTTCGAAGTGGTGGATATCGACAGCTACCGCATCGACCAGCTGTTGGTAACAAGAATCGACGAAACCCGACAAGGTGCGGCCGCCGTGCTGAATAAGATGGTGGAAGAATAAAAACAGAAAAGGCGCGATAATCGCGCCTTCTTTCTTTTGAACCGGTTTATCGGTTTCTAGTTGAACTCGGTCTGCAAACGCAGTACCTGACGGTTCACTTCTGACATCACGCTGTAGTGCTGCTTATCTTTAATGCGTGGGATCAGGATCTTACCTTTATCAAATTCAAAAGCGCCTACATCTTTGATGTAAATCCGGCCACGGAAGAGTGTTTTGACATATTTGGCCACCTGCAGCGGATTATAGCGCTGGAAAATCTTCATGTTACAACTCCTAAAAAATGATACGTGCTGCGTCGTTTCCAAGTTGGGTACGAATCTTTGCAACACAAAGTGGGTACACTATAGACCAGGTTTCACTTCCAACATTCCTAAATCCGAGTTTTTTTACTGTTTTTACACATCATGACAGTAGGCTGTTTCACTCGGTTGCTTGTAAGCAGTATAAACCTTCGTCCTTTACAGAATTGTGCGGTGTGTTGCAAAGATGTTGTATCGCTGCGACAGATGCATCATCCACGTTTATTATTGCAGAAACATGACTAATGAGTTCAATCATGATTTTCCGTCTTTCATTGCTGCTGTTTACACTCTTATCCTTCGCCGCCGACGCGCATAACCTGGTGACAGGCCAGCGCGTGCCGCCTGTTGGCATCACCCATCAGGGCGAGCTGCGTTATCAGCAGGACGAGTTTAGTTACCATCCCTGGAATACTGCGGCCCTGCCGGGCAAAGTGCGTGTCCTTCAGCACATTGCCGGACGCGCCTCGGCAAAAGAAAAAAATGCGGCCCTGATCGAGGCGATTAAATCAGCCCGGTTCCCCCATGACCGCTATCAGACCACCACGCTGGTGAATACCGACGACGCTATCCCCGGCACCGGCATGTTTGTCCGCAGCAGTATTCAGAGCAATAAAAAGCAGTATCCCTGGTCGCAATTTATCGTCGACAACGAGGGTAACGCCAAAAAAGCCTGGCAGCTGCAGGATGAAGGCTCGGCGATTATTGTGTTGGATAGTGCGGGAAAGGTGCGTTTCGTTAAGGACGGCGCGCTGACGCAGCAGGAAGTGCAGCAGGTTATCACGCTGGTGCGTCAGCTGCTGCACTAGCCGACCTGCTGTTGGCGCGAGGGAGACGGTGGCCGCCTCCCTCCATCAGCCTGGTTTAGAAAATGGAGACCCGGAAGCCCGGATTCAGGAAGGATTCCCGCGGCGCATAATCCAGCGTTTTCCCCTGCCAGTCATGCACGTGCGCGCCCGCGGCAAGCGCTACGGCGTGGCCAGCCCCAGTGTCCCAGATATTGGTTGGCCCAAAGCGCGGATAGAGTTGCGCTTTGCCTTCCGCCACCAGACAAAACTTCAGCGAAGAGCCAATGGCGACAGTCTGATGTTCGCCCAGCTGGTTGAGGTAGTCTTCCAGCTCGCTATCAGAATGCGAACGGCTGACCACGACCAGCGGTGGACGGGCTTCCCGCACGTGGATCTGCGCTTTTACACCGCCCTCTTCCTTCCAGGCTTTCCCCTCTGCCGCCGAATACATTACGTCTGTTACCGGCGCGTAAACCACTCCCAGTACGGGCTTACCTTTTTCAATCAGCGCGATATTCACGGTGAACTCGCCGTTCCGCTTGATAAACTCTTTGGTGCCGTCCAGCGGATCGACCAGCCAGTAGCGCTGCCAGTGCTGACGGACTTCCCAGCCCGGTGGATCTTCTTCTGACAGCACAGGGACATCCGGCGTCAGCGTGGTAAGTCCCTGCAGGATCACCTTATGGGCGGCAATATCCGCTGCGGTGACCGGCGAATCATCGGATTTTTTCGTCACATCAAGCGGCGCCTGACCATCATATATCTGCATGATGGCAACGCCCGCGTCTCGTGCCAGCTGGCATATATTCTCTAACATTGTCCACCTCTTGATTAGCTGGCTGGCGCTGGCCGTGGCCACGGCGGCACCAACACTCTCTGTTGATCATAGTCGATGGCGAAGATCGAAGGCCGAATGATGCGCCAGCGCTTAATTATCAATAGCATAAATTATTTTACGCCGCAGGAGCTGCTGTTTTTTATCAGGTTGACCTCATCACGTCCCCTGTCGTTCCCGGTGAGCCGGGTCATAAGAGAGAAATATTTGTAGTCGCTCACATATCTGTGAGAAAGAAGGTATTAGTTTCATAAAACTTTGCGAGGTTAGGAAGTCAATAAACGCTATCAAGGAGAAAGAATGATTAAATCCGTTGTGACACCAGCCGCGCTGCTGGTCAGTTGTGCGCTACATGCGGCCACGGTCGACTTCCGCCTGCTGGAAACGACCGACCTGCACAGCAATATGATGGATTTCGATTACTACAAGGATACGCCAACGGAAAAATTCGGGCTGGTGCGTACCGCGACGCTTATCGCCGCGGCCCGGCAAGAAGCGACAAACAGCGTGCTGATAGATAACGGTGACATTATTCAAGGTAGCCCCCTCGGTGATTACGCGGCGGCTAAGGGTTTACAGCCGGGTGAAATCCATCCTGTTTACAAAGCCATGAACACGCTGGATTACACCGTGGGAAACCTCGGCAACCATGAATTCAACTACGGCCTGGACTACCTGCAAAAAGCGCTGAGTGGCGCAAAATTTCCCTATATCAATGCCAATATTATTGATATTCATAGCGGCAAGCCATTGTTCACGCCTTTTTTAATTAAAACGGCGGAAGTGACGGATCGCGAGGGGAACCGGCATCAGCTTAAGGTCGGTTACATCGGCTTTGTCCCGCCGCAGATTATGGTATGGGACAAGAAAAACCTCAGCGGTAAAATTACCGTGGAAGATATTACCGAGACCGCACGCAAATGGGTGCCTGAAATGCGTCGTCAGGGCGCGGATTTGATCGTGGCTATCCCACACTCTGGCCTCTCCAGCGAGCCGTGGCATGCGATGGCGGAGAACTCCGTTTACTACCTTAGCCAGGTCCCTGGCATTGATGCCATCCTGTTTGGCCATGCGCACGCTGTTTTCCCCAGTCAGGACTTTGCCGCCATTAAGGGTGCCGATATCGCTAAGGGCACGCTGAACGGCATCCCGGCAGTCATGCCAGGGATGTGGGGCGATCACCTTGGCGTGGTCGATCTGGTGCTCAATAACGATGCAGGTCGCTGGCGCGTAAGCGCTGCTACGGCACAAGCTCGTCCCATTTATGATACGGCGGCTAAAAAATCGCTGGCAGCAGAAGATCCGGCCCTGCTGAAAGTGATGGAGCCAGAGCATCGTGCTACGCGTGAATTTGTCAGCCAGCCGATAGGAAAATCAGCGGACGTCATGTACAGCTATCTGTCGCTGATTCAGGACGATCCTACCGTGCAGATCGTTAATAACGCACAGCGTGATTACGTAAAACGCTTTATTCAGGGCGATCCGGATCTGGCCGATCTTCCTGTCCTTGCGGCTGCCGCACCGTTCAAAGCCGGCGGGCGTAAAAATGATCCTGCCAGCTATGTGGAAGTCGAAAAAGGCCCGCTTACCTTTCGTAACGCCGCCGATCTTTACCTCTATCCCAATACGCTGGTTGTAGTGAAAGCCAGCGGTAAAGAAGTAAAAGAGTGGCTGGAGTGCTCGGCAGGTCAGTTTAATCAAATTGATCCGAGCAGTCCTGAACCGCAGCCGCTGATTAACTGGAATTTCCGCACCTATAATTTCGATGTGATTGATGGGGTTAACTACCAAATTGATGTCACACAGCCTGCCCGCTACGATGCAGAGTGCCAGTTGATTAATGATAAGGCTTCCCGTATCCATAACTTAACTTTCCAGGGGAAAGCCATCGATCCCAATGCCACATTTTTGGTAGCGACGAATAATTATCGCGCCTACGGCGGGAAATTTGCCGGAACCGGCGAGGATCACGTTGCTTTTGCTTCCCCGGACGAAAACCGTGCTGTTGTCGCGGCGTACATTACGGCGCAAACCCAGGCGCAGGGTGAGGTCAGCCCACAGGCGGATAACAACTGGCGGCTGGAAAATATTCACAGCAAAGTGCCTCTGAATATCCTTTTTGAAACCTCGCCATCGTCTAAAGCAGCCGAATTTATTAAGAACCACGGTCAATATCCACTGAAGCAAGCAGGTCAGGACGAGACGGGTTTTGCGCTTTACCAGATTGGACTTAACTAAATCATTCTCACAGCAAGAGCCAGCCATGCTGGCTCCATTTATTGCCAGACATAATAAAGTTATGCGCTGGTGGAAGACTTCAGGCTGGCAAGGGGGTCGATGCCCTGTTTTACCAGTCGACTACGTCCGTACCAATATCATTCATTTTCCCGGAAATATTCAGCTCTAACAGTTTTTGAATTCCACTGCTCAAGGGGGGAGAAAAAGAAACAGACGAGGTTGTTAAGACACCAGCAAAAGCGCCTCAATCGATAACGGAACCCGCAAGGTAGCCCGGCCGCCCATATCAAAAAAAAGTCCGGCGGCAACGGCAATGTCATTCTTATTCAATTCACGCATTATATTTCTCCTTGTTAAAGCTATTTTCAGCATTGATCTGGCATCCATTGCCACATCGTAAATTTATTTTTAAAGACAGGGGCAGCCAAACTTTCTTAAAAATTTAAGAATACGGAAGTGTGTTTTCAGAATCGATCGAATAGCTTATCAACGTGTAGAAACATTTCTTATTTAAAGAGGGTGTGGTTTCAGGCGTGATTAAAACTGCATAAGAAAAGAGGAAAAAATAACAGGATTTCTGCCGGGACCGTGAAAATAATGTCCCGGCAGGATCGGCTGTTACAGAATTTCTAACAGCTCAACTTCAAATACCAGCGTGCTGAATGGCGGAATAGAAGCACCGGCGCCACGCTCGCCATAGGCCAGGTTCTGTGGGATAACCAGCTCCCATTTTGAACCGACCGGCATCAGGGTCAGCGCTTCAATCCAGCCAGGAATAACGCCGCTAACCGGGAACTCGGCCGGTTCGCCACGTGCTACGGAACTGTCGAACACGCTACCGTCGATCAGTTTGCCGGTATAGTGAACGCGTACGCGATCCTGGCGAGAAGGAATAGCGCCCTCGCCCTGCTTGATAACGCTGAATTGCAGGCCGGATTCTGTACCGCTCACGCCGTCACGCTGACCGTACTCTTCCAGGAATTTCTGGCCTTCGGCAGCCATTGCCTGCTGGCGTTCGCGACGAACCACATCGGCACGTTCGTGCACTTCACGCAGCGCGCGATGAACAACGTCCACGGGCACAGCCGGGGAGTTCCCTTCCAGCGCGTCGCGCAGGCCAGCCAGCAACGCTTCTGGCTGCAGCCCCTGCAGCCCGGATTCCAGCAGCTGCTGGCCAACCTGTAAACCGATACCGTAGCTTGCTTGTGCTTCTACACTGTCTAAAGAAGGGGTAGTCATGGATTTTCCTTTACTGGTAATAAAACTGAGGACGAAGCATAACAGCGCAGGCAACGGGGGTAAAACGTCATCTTCTTCAGGTGACATTTTCAGTGTAAAAGGAAACAATAACGCGGTTCGCTTCGGGCATAAAAGCCGCGCGGTGAGTGCGCTATCAGCTATATTTCAGTAGAGGTCAACATGGGCCATATTGCCCGCAGACGAAGGAAACGCCAGCCGGCTTTATTAAAGCGGTTTATTTTATTCGCGCGAGGACCGCGCAAGAAGGAGGAGGACGCCATGCCTGTCACCAAAGTGTCACCAGCATCGAAATGGTTTAACTGGCTCTGGCACCTGGCGGATTCTGCACGCTGGATGGATCCGCTGCCTTCTTTCCACCGTCGCGGCATCATCCTGGCCGGGGCGTTGGTGTTACTGGCTTTTTTGTGGCCTTCACCGCGACAGCCGGAACAGCCAGAGCGTGCCGTTAACGTTGAACGAACCACCACAGACGTGCCGCTGCAGGCGGAGCTTAGCGCGCCGAAAGCTGACGACCAGAAGCCTAAAGGCGATGCTCAGGGACAATGGATAAATTATCAGATTGCCAACGGGCAGACGCTGGCACAGCTGTTCCGCGACCATAATTTGCCGGTTAATGATGTATTCGCCATGGCCCGCGTAGAGGGAAATGACAAGCCGCTAAGTAATTTACAGGCCGGTCAGGCAGTCAGGATCCGCCAGAACTCCCACGGCGTAGTGACAGGCCTGGCCGTCACTACGGAGCAAGGCGAGATTTTATTTACCCGCCAACCGGATGGCTCGTTTCTCCAGGTCCATTAACCCTGAAAACACCGGTTCAGAGCCGGTGTCTTTCATCATGAATCCATCTGAAACCCGATTTCGGCAAACAAAAACGCCGGCACTGGGCCGGCGTTCTTAATCACACAGAAATGAGCATGCCAATCTTCGCAAAAACGCCGGCACTGGGCCGACGCTCTTAATCACGCAGGAATCGGCATACCCATCTTCGCAAAAACGCCGGTACTGGGCCGACGCTTTTAAATACGAAGAGGTTGGCGTACTGATTTTTGCAAACAAAAACGCCGGCACAGGGCCGGCGTTTTTTAGCGGTAGAGAAGCAATTACGCTTCAGTAACCACGTTTACAGTCAGTTTAGCGAAAACTTCGCTGTGAACCTGGAAGTCCACTTCGTGCTCGCCAGTGGTGCGCAGAACGCCGTTCGGCAGGCGAACTTCGCTTTTGGCCACTTCAACGCCAGCTGCAGTTACTGCATCAGCGATATCGCGAGTACCGATAGAACCGAACAGTTTACCTTCGTCGCCTGCTTTAGACGCGATGGTAACGGTGCCCAGTGCATTGATTTTCTCAGCGCGAGCGTTAGCAGCGGACAGAACGTCAGCCAGTTTGGCTTCCAGCTCTGCACGGCGTGCTTCAAAGAACTCAACGTTTTTCTTGGTAGCAGGAACAGCTTTGCCCTGTGGTACCAGGAAGTTACGAGCGTAGCCCGCTTTAACGTTTACCTGGTCGCCCAGGGTGCCCAGGTTTGCTACTTTATCAAGCAGAATAACTTGCATTACCTTATCCTCTTAAAGTCGTTAATTGACAACAGCCGTTACTGATGACGATCGGTATACGGCAGCAGAGACAGGTAACGCGCGCGCTTGATAGCACGAGCCAGCTGACGCTGGTATTTAGCGCGAGTACCAGTGATACGGCTTGGTACAATCTTACCGCTTTCAGTAATGTAGTTTTTCAGCGTTGCGATATCTTTATAATCGATCTCTTGAACGCCTTCCGCGGTGAAACGGCAGAACTTGCGACGACGGAAATAACGTGCCATTTGGCTAGTCTCCAGAATCTATCAATTCAATCTGCTCGGCATGCAGTACCGTCTTATTCAGCCCATTGCGCCCTTGATGGCTGCTAATGAAACCTGAAACGGTAACCGGCGTGCCGACCGTTATACTTTGAGTAATGGCCTGATGGGCTTTGCCGCTGATAATCACCGGCATCCGACACCAGGCTTGCCGGGTAAAACCGGCCTCCACCTGCATCGATCTGTGCTCAAGCACGAACTGGCAGTGTGGAATACCTGAGGGGCTGACTTTACGCATCGGCGTCTTGCACACGGTGCCAGACAGCGTCAGCCGATTAGCCTCCACGGTCAATTACTCTTCAGAATCCCCAGCATCTGCTTCATCAGAGGTTTCGTTAGCAAAATCTTCACGACGCTCACGGCGCTCGTCTTTCGCTTTAACCATCGGAGAAGCTTCAGTTACCGCGTGCTTAACGCGCATAACCATGCTGCGGATAACGGCGTCGTTGAAGCGGAAGTTAGTTTCCAGCTCATCGATCGCTTCCTGCGGCGCTTCAACGTTCAGCAGAACGTAGTGAGCTTTGTGCAGTTTGTTGATCGGGTAAGCCAGCTGACGGCGGCCCCAGTCTTCCAGGCGGTGGATCGTACCTTCTGCACCAGTGATGGTGGCAGAGTAACGCTCGATCATGCCAGGAACCTGTTCGCTTTGGTCAGGATGAACCATAAAAACGATTTCGTAATGACGCATCGAATTTGCTCCTTACGGATTATTCAGCCTCCTGTCAGGGTCAACCGCGGCCCATGGAAGCAAGGAACGTGTTTGTGTGCGGCTGAAAAATTGACGCGTAATCATACTGGCGACAGGGGGGAAACTCAAGGTAAAGTCGCGGCCCAATGTAAATTATTTATCAGGCTGCGACGCGAAGCGAAAAAACCCGGCAACTCAGCCTTTTTTAGCCCTGAAGCGCGACGGTAAAGAGCAAGAATTACTAATACACTTTATCCGCAACGGAGCTAAACTTAGAGGGTGAAGACAAGACCCTGACGCCCGGCGTCAGATTTGTTATCTGATTGTGGAGTTGCATCATGAAAACCATCGCAATCGTCACCTTACTCGGCCTCGCCTTTTCCATCCCCGCCCTTGCCAGTCAGTCTGGCTGTGAGCAGAGCGTAATCAGCGAAGCGGCGAACAGTTACGTCTATGTGAACCGTATCGATTCGCCAACGAGCCAGATGACGGATAAACCTATGGTGACGATCCCCGCTGCGCAACGGTTAGCGCAGCAGTTGTAGACCGCTATAAATACCGTTTAAAAAATGCTGTTGTGGCTTCCAGTGCCGGCGGCGTGATGCGATGCCCGATGCCCTGCTCCGTGATAAACGTCAGTCCGGCATCGAGCTTCGCTTCCCTTAACGCCCTTTCCAGCCTGACGCTCTCTGCTACAGGCACGACATCATCCGCTTCACCGTGCCAGACCAGCAGGGGCCGATCGGCTATTTTCTCCAGCCGCTGACCGATATCATAATCCGTCAGCGGTGCCATTTGCCTGGCGAAATCCTGCGCCTGTTCAGGCGTGTTCACCACCAGCGGGGGAAATAGCGTGCGGGCCAGCGACATATAATAGCCCGAGCCCATCAGGCAGGCGACGCTGGTAAGAGCGGGGTAACGCGCCATTGCGCCTAATGCGGTCATCCCGCCCATTGAAGCCCCTGCGGCAGCGAGGCGTGTGCCCTCAATCAGTCCCTGCTGTCGTAACGACGTAATCAGCTGCGGCACTTCATCAATATTATTTTTCAGGATCGTCCAGAAATGGGTCAGGCGACGTTCGCTGTTTCCGTCATAACGGGCGCCGTGCATATCTGCATCGGGCAGAATAACGCGAAAGCCCGCCATGGCCAGCGCGACGCCGAAATAGCTGTAAACCTCTTTCGATGAGGTGAAACCATGGAAGAAAAGAATAGTGGGCAGAGGCTGATGCCTTTTACCTGTCGGCGCAGCGTGCAGACACTCTGTCCCGGCAAAAATTTCCGTACTGACTTCAATCATGACTCCCCCTTAAGTCGTTGCACTACAGGTTACAAATACAAATAGCCAGCCGGATAGACTGTTATTTGAGTTTATTGCTTATTTAATTGATCTGAATACTGAGCGAGTCACTAAATGTTTTCTTAATACGGCCGTTAACCGTTATGACCCCCCTCTTTTAATACAGGCTTTTTTATGAAATTTCTCGCACCTGGGCGCTGGAGCCTCGGCGTTAAGCTGTCGGTAATCACCTCGCTAAGCGTAGCCACATTATTTCTGATCTTAACGCTGGCGCTAACGAATAACGCATCCAATCAAATGCAGGCCTTAACGCTGGAAAATATGGAAGATCAGGTCGCCGGCATTGGCGATATGGCGACCATGTTTAATAGCACGCTGAGTGAAGAAGTCACCAACTACACCGCGCTTTTTCAAAGCTTTTTACCAAAACAGTTCTCTCGCGATCCCGTTGAGCGCGTGACTGTTGGTACGGAACAGGCACCTGTGCTGCGTGCAGGACTCAAAACACTGAATCTGGACGAGAGTCTGGTCGATGATTTCCTGGCACGTACCGGCGCTATCTCTACCATTTTCGTCCGTACCGGCGACGACTTTCTGCGTGTTTCGACCTCACTGCGTAAAGAGAATGGCGATCGTGCTATCGGTACCCGACTGGATCGCACCAGCCCGGCCTGGCAGCGGGTTCAGCAGGGCCAAATCTTTCAGGGCGTCGCTATGCTGTTCGGCAAGCGCTATATCACGCAGTATCAGCCGGTAAAAGACGCCAGCGGACAGGTCATTGGTATTCTGTTTGTCGGCGTGGATATTACCAAACAGTACGCGCTGATTAGAGAAAAAGTCCTGACGAAGAAATTGGGCGAAAGCGGCCACTTCTCCGTGCTGAGCGACGCGCCTGGCAAAACCTATGGTCAGTATGTGTTCCATCCTGAGCACGAAGGCCAGCTGCCAGACTGGCCGGAAGCCACCCGCCAGCTCCTGCTGAGCCAGAACACCGGTAAAGTAGAGGTTAAAGACGCTAACGGTGAAGCACAGATCATGGCGTGGCATCATTTGCCAGAATGGCACTGGGTCATTTTGGGAGAGGTCAATAAAGCCAGCCTGCTGGCGCCGATCCAATACACCCGCAATCTGTTTCTGACGCTGGGTGCCGCGCTTGTTGCCCTGTTCGCGCTGGGCTTTATTACTGTCACGCACCGTTGGATAAGCAGGCCGCTACAGCAGGTTATTGAGCTGGCCGAACACTACTCTGCCGGTAATTTGCAGGCCACACTGTCTACTCAACGCCATGATGAGGTGGGGAAACTGATCGTCGCGATCAATGGTATTGGCGACGGACTGGATCGCATCGTTTCGCAGGTACGTGAAGCCGCACAGGAGATCAGCAGCGGAACGGACGCCATTGCCTCCAGCAGTGAAAACATCAGTGAACAGATCACGCGTCAGGCGGCCAGCGTTGAAGAAACCTCTGCCAGTATGGAGCAGCTGAGCGCCACCGTGGCACAAAATGCCGCTAACGTTTCTCAGGCGCTGACCCTGGTGGGTGAAGCCGCGACGGCAGTGGGTAAAGGTGGTGAAACGGTGACGCGTTCCGTGACGACCATGACCGATATTAAGAGCGCCTCGCAGAGTATTGCCGATATCACCCATGTGATTGAGTCAATCGCCTTCCAGACCAATATCCTGGCGCTTAACGCTGCGGTAGAAGCGGCACGCGCGGGCGAGCACGGTAAGGGTTTCGCGGTGGTTGCAGCGGAAGTCCGTGCGCTGGCACAACGCAGCGCCACGGCGGCCAAAGAGATTGATAGTCTGATTGAAAACTCGCTCAGCAAAGTCGTTCAGGGCCATAACCTTTCCGAGCAGACGCGCCAGTCAATGGAAGAGATCGTTGGCCGTATCGAGCAGGTAAAGGTATTGATGAGTGAAATTAACGTCGCGTCTAAAGAGCAGTCGGCGGGCATCGGCCAGGTCAATATTGCGATGAACCAGATTGGGCAGGCCACGCATGAAAGTACCGAGCTGGTCGCAACTTCCGAGTTGACCGCCCATGAACTGAGCCGCAAAGGTCATCATCTGACCGATCTGGTACAGGTTTTCCGCGTTAAGGCATAAAGCATCGGGATGGCTTACACTTCAGGCAGTCCATCAAGAGGCGTGCTTATGACAAAGTTATCCCTTTTTTTTGTGCTGTTGCTGGCGGGCTGTAGCCTGACTCAAACCACGCCGCAGCCACCGCCACCGCCGCAAGCGCAGGCACAGGAAATCACGCGTGCGCAGAGCCCGACGCTGACGCGGCTGGGCACCGTCAGCGTTTCGATGCGCGGCTCGCCTGACGATGCAGCACGGGCTATTGCCGCTAAAGCCAACGAGGCGGGTGCGAAGTATTACGTTATCCAGATGATCAGCGAAACGGTCATGCCGGGCCGCTGGTATTCGACGGCCGTGCTGTATGGCCCGTCAGCTCCCGCCGGTCGCACGCAGTAGCAGGCGCTGACAGACTTTTTCCGACAGCGTCGCAAATCCGCGCAGCTGTCGGCACCAGGCATCGGCAATGCAGGGCTCCAGCTGCGTCATTACCTGCACGCCACAGCACAGGTTGAACAGGCTTTCGCAAAGTGCGCGCGCCTGCGCCTCCTGCGGGTGGCGCAACAGCAGTTTTAGCTGGCGCCAGGCACTGTCGAAATAGCGGCTTTGCCCCCTGACCGCCTCAAACTCTTTCGTTAGCAAGTCTATGGCGGCTGGCTGTTTGCTCAGCACGCGTAATACATCCAGGCACATGACGTTACCTGCCCCTTCCCAGATACTGTTAACCGGCATCTCACGGTAAATTCTCGCCAGCTCGCTCTCTTCGCAGTAGCCGATGCCGCCCAGCATTTCCATCGATTCTGCGACAAAGCTAACGCCGCGCCTACACACAACGTATTTTGCTGCAGGCGTAAACAGCCGGCTAAAGAGTTTGCCCGCCTCACCGCTTTCCGCCGACCATGCGCCAGCCAGCCGCAGCAACATAGCCGTCTGTGCTTCCAGTAGCAGCGCCTGCGAGCAAAGTTGCTGACGCATCAACGGCTGATCCACCAAGCTTTTTCCCTGCACCTGACGCTGATGGCTATGATAAAGCGCCACGGAAAAGGCGCGGCGCATCATCGCATGGCTGGCCAGCGCGCAGTCAAACCGGGTATAGCCGCCCATTTTTAAAATCTGCCGGACGCCTTCGCCCTCTTCGCCAATCAGCCAGCCGCTGGCGGCAAAGAACTCGGCTTCGCTGCTGGCATTGGAGCGATTGCCCAATTTGTCCTTCAGCCGCTCCAGCCGCACGGCATTACGGCTGCCGTCCGGCAGCAGGCGCGGCAGGAAAAAACAGGAAAGCCCGCCTTTGGCCTGCGCCAGAATCAGATGCGCATCACTCTGCGGCACCGAAAAAAACCACTTATGGCCGGTGAGCCGGTATTCACCCTCGCCGGCCAGTTCAGCACGAGTGGTGTTGCTCAACACGTCCGTGCCGCCCTGTTTTTCGGTCATGCCCATACCGATAAGCAGCCCACGCTTCTGCTCGCCCGGCTGCAAATGCGGATCGTAACGGTCAGAAAGCAACGGCGACAGCCAGTCGTGAAAAAGCGCAGGCAGCCGGGCTTTCAGTAACGGAATGGCGCCGAAAGTCATGGTGATGGGGCAAAGCGTCCCCGCTTCCACCTGAGCATGCAGAATAAAACGGGCGGCGCGCGCGACAAAGGCTGCGGGCGGTGCATTCTCCTGCCACGGCAGATTGTGCACGCGATTGCTGCACAGTCCCTGCATCAACAGATGCCAGGCAGGATGAAAACGCAGGTCGTCCAGCCGTTCGCCCCGCGAGTCATAGCGCAACAGTTCCGGTGGACAGCTGTTAGCCAGCCGGCCTAACTCCAGCGACTCGGCGCTGCCCAGCTGCTGCCCGACGGAAGCCAGCAGATCGCAGTCCCAGCCAGCCCCTTCACGCAAAACGGCTTCACGCAGCGGCGTGTCGGAAAGAAAAAGATTACTGTTGGTTAGTGGACGAGGCTGATTGAAAACGTGGTGGGTAGTGTTCATCCTGACCTCCTTCTATAGGCACACATTCAGTATGCAAAAGAGAACGTCACAGGCGAGCAGCAGCAGAAGATTTCGGGGCGCGGATCACGCCCCGGAGAGATTATTTTGCGCGCTGGCGCACAGCCTCAAACAGGCAGATGCCGGTTGCAACCGATACATTGAGTGAGGAAACGCTCCCCGCCATAGGGATGCTAATCAGCTCGTCGCAGTGCTCACGTGTCAGGCGACGCATTCCTTCGCCCTCGGCACCCATAACCAGCGCCATCGGGCCGGTCATTTTGCTTTGATACAGCGTGTGGTCGGCTTCACCTGCCGTGCCCACGAGCCAGACGTTGGCTTCCTGTAGCATACGCATGGTGCGCGCCAGGTTGGTCACCCGGATCAGCGGCACGTTTTCCGCCGCGCCGGAGGCGACCTTTTTCGCCGTCGCATTTAGCTGAGCAGAGCGATCTTTTGGCACGATCACCGCATGCACGCCAGCCGCGTCGGCGCTACGTAGGCAGGCGCCCAGGTTATGCGGATCGGTTACGCCGTCCAGGATCAGCAGAAAAGGCTTCTCCAGCTTTTCCAGCAGATCCGGCAGGTCGTTTTCCTGGTATTGTCGGCCAGCCTTAACGCGAGCCACAATCCCCTGGTGCACGCCGCCCTCGACCTGACTGTCCAGCCACTGACGGCTGGCCACCTGGATCACGATGCCCTGCGCTTCCAGCGCCTTCACTACCGGCTGCAGACGGCGATCGTCGCGGCCTTTAAGGATAAAAACCTCCTGAAAGCGCTGCGGATCGCTGTCAAGCAGCGCCTGTACGGCATGGAGTCCAAAAACTATTTCACTCATTCACTGTTACTCAACTGGTCGTTT
>NZ_DALZCD010000045.1:7297-20076 GCF_031978025.1 Erwinia sp. | reverse complement strand
CCTGAGCATCATTAACGGTATCTAACGCATATTTTAAAGAGTATTCCCGTTCTTTCAGGTAATAAATATAGGTTTTCAGTTCCGGAAACAGCCCATCCACTCTGTAACGTAAATCGCTGAAATTGCTTATCTTGTTTTGGTAAAATGACACCATTGACTCACTAATCAGGCCGACCGCCTCACCGTTAGCGATAAGCGAGATATAGTCATAAATATCATCGACAATAATCACCTGGGCCGTAGGGCAAACCGTCAGGATTTTAGCGTGTGCATTTTTTACATAGTGCTCGTAGAAGCCATTAGTGGGAATGATAATGGGCGTGTTTTTTATATCGCTAAGCTGGGTAGTGGAGGAGTTTTTAGAATATAGATAGCAGGCAGCTTCGCTAAAGAAATTCATTGATAAAATACCATTATCGGTGATCTCGCGATGAGAAATAATACCATGGATATCGCCGGAAAGTAGCGATTCTACTGAAGCCCTGCTATCGCAGGCACAATAAGAAACGCTTTCCGTTTTCTTCCGGGTTTTTACCAGAAGGTTGAATAAAAAAGGATTCAGGTTTTCGACACCTATCATCAATCCTCTGCGAATATGTAAGTTTGTTCTTTTCTGCGAAAAATAATCTTCAAGCTCGGTCATTTTATCGTAATGCGGCATTATTCTGTCGTAAAGTTCCAGCCCCTTTTTTGTCAGGGTAAAATCATGGTCAGTACGTGAAAATAATTTAAATCCCAGCTCATCTTCTAATATTTTTATCCGACGAGAGATAGGTGAAGAAGTGACAAATAATATTTCAGAAGCCTTCTTTAATGACTTCTCTTTTGCCAGCACAATAAAACATTTCAGATTAGATGACAGAAACATAAAACCTCCAAATCGTTTAACAACTGTTAACTTAGCGTAAATTTATGAAAAATATAGCATACTTACGAAAGCTCTGGAGGGGGTTAATTTACAAAAGATCAGGTTTTTTATGTTGTTAATCATGAAGATGCTAATTTTTACGCGCGCACATTAATTTTTAGAATTGTACGAAAAGCTTTCAGTTATTATCCTGCCACATCTAAAAAATAGAGCAAAAAATATGGTGAAATGCGCAATTTTTGGCGTGATCTTAAACCATTATTAAATGCAAGCCTGCAACCACCTAGAAAATGCAACCATCAGGAAATATATTTTTAATAAAGAGGCTTCAAATGAGTATTATTGGTAATAATAGCCAAGATAATTTAACAACCCACCAGGTGAAGTTAAATGAAATGGTCAGGAACTTAAACGTCCTCGATAAAGAGGGTAAAGTTATTGACTTCGAAAGAATTGAATATCTGGCTCATTCAGCAGAAGACGAAAATAACTTTTCGATGCTGAACTCTATTGACGAATTACGGGCGCATGAGCCTGCTGCACATGGCGAAGTGGTTATTGTGCTTTCTTATAGCGCGGGAACCGGCCACGGCGGCGGTATTTTTATCAGTGACTTTAACGATAAAACGGCACCTGAAGATGGGGGCATGACTATCGTCACCCGCAGAAATATGCGTTGGAAACGCTATATTACCGACCATTCGAGCGTCACCGTGGTCGACTTTGGTGCTATTCCGGATGGCAAAACGGACTGCCTGGCGGCGGTTACCCGTATGTGGCACTGGTCACGTATTATGGATCGTGAAACCAACATGCGCCCGCATGAAAACGTCGGCATTCGCTTTCCGGCGGGCAGCTTCTTTATCTCGAAATTTGATGTCTCCGGGCGGGAGGTCAGCCGTTTCCGTCTTTCTGGCGCGCACGTCAACTTTGGCTATTTCCCGAACACCCGCCTTTTTTCTGACCAAAAAAATGGTGAATATATGTTTACCGTCAACGCTCGCTGGAGCTATATCAGCGGCATTATCGTTAACGGCCAAAACAACACCAGCACTAAAGGCTTCTTTAAAAATATCATTCATGGTGGTCAATATCTGCGCGTATCCGGGATGCATTTTCTGGATATGGGCGGCCGTTCGCTGGACCTGCTTGATACGCTGGATTGCAAAATCGATCAGTGGTACGCCAACCGCTGCGCCGGAACCGTTATCTATGGCCGCTGGTCCGATCGCGCGGCAGGCTCCTGGGATCACCTGACGGCCATCGAGCTGAGCAACTTTAATATCCAGTATGGGATAAAGTCCGACATGATCGATTTGCCGCGTGCGACCCAGTGCGTACTGCATAATGGCTGGATTGAGCATACCGAATTCCCCGGCAACCTTTCCAATGGGCAATGGAAAATAAATGCGCTGAATCTGGAAGGCAATAAAAATCCACTCAAGTGTCATCACGCACGCATTATCTCTACCATGCTGAATGTGCATAATGGCGAGGGGATGGATCTCTCCGACAGCGGTGAGCGCTGGCTGTCTGCTTATGAAGAAGGACAGGTATTTATTGAAAACCATGGCGCACGCATTGAAGGTTCGCTGAACTATGAGTACATCACTTCTCAGGAACGCATGGATAACCGTCAGGATCGGGAAACCTGGTTTAAAGTAGGTGAAATTGAGATGCCGGAATGGACAACACAGCTGCAAATGCGCATTGTCGGTTCCTCTCAGTTTAATGCGATGCCGGAGACGCAAACTGACTTCACGTCACGTACGCCGGAAGGAGAAGCGAAGATCTCTATTCAAAACGTGAACGGCAGCTTTAACGCTTCGTGGGCGGCAGAAGGGTCATGTCCGGTGACACAGGTCAGGGTCAGATCGCTGGGCGGCAGCAGAGGGGAGGTTTTTGTTAAGCTCGCAAAATTCACCGGCTTCTGTATTGCTCTTCTTACCACTAACTGCCATGACCGCTTCTCGCGTGGCGTGCATTTTCGCTTTATTAAATCCTACACGCGGGTTTCTGCTGAACAAGCGACCGTGTTGGATGCCGAGCCGGTGACGGCATTTATGCAGCATTGGGAAGGATCGGATCGGGTTGGATTTGGTTACAACAATAATAACGATCTGATTATGCGCGGCCGGGTGGTCAGCACCGCTTCGGTTGGAGCGGCCAGGGAATGCCTGCGCGTAAGGGTTAACGGCCTGGATTACGCTATAGAACTGAAGCCGATAAACGGTTGATGCCCATTGTTTATCAACCGGCCTCTGGCAGACCCCGTTTGTTATCTGCGGCTCTTATACACAATAACGAAATGTAATTTTTTACTTCTTCCTCATCTGAACTCGCTTTACCTACGGCATTATTTTTTGCAATGAAAATAAATTAATACGCCGGTATGCACAGTTCAATAAATAATATTGAGGGGTCAGATTTATAGAGTTAAATAATAGCTAAACGCACAGCAATTAGTTTTAATATTCAAAAAGTAAATAAAATAAACAAATTCATTTACCTTAGGTTTATATAAAATATATCAAGCGTAAATAATTAAATTAATGCATATAAAACAATGGCTTTTCAATTTCTGCAATGCGCGAGTAATTATTGTGTTTGCCTGTTTTTATCGGGCAAATAAAATACATCCGTACAGCAAGAAATGATTTTGCTTGTCGAATACGCAATAAAAACATCTCACATAATAGAATATGCATCCTGAAAGATGCACAGGAGAAACCATGTCAGCTTCTAAGGATTTATGGGTACATCAGGGCGCCGAAAATCTTTCCGCGCAAAATAAAATCGTTATGGGATTCTGGCATAATTGGCCAGCCGAAGGCCCACAGGGCTATAAAAGAGGCCGTTTCCAGGAAATGGCGCTGTCAGAAATTCCTGTACAATATAACATTATCGCCGTCGCCTTTATGAAAGTGCTGGATGACAGCGATCGTATTCCGGATTTTAAACCTTATAAAGGTACGGATGCTGAATTCCGCAGCGAAATTGAAAAAGTCCAGGCCCAGGGCCGTAAAGTCCTGATTTCGATGGGCGGAGCTGATGCGCATATCGAAATGCACGCCGGTGATGAAGCGGCGCTGGCGGAGCGCATTATTGCGCTAAGCGATAAATACGGCTTTGATGGACTGGATATCGACCTGGAACAGGCCGCGATTACCGCCGCTGATAACCAGAAGGTCATCCCTGCAGCACTGCGCGTGGTGAAAGACCATTACCGTAAGTTCGGTAAAAACTTTATTATTAGCATGGCGCCAGAATTTCCTTACCTGACCGTAGGCGGTCATTACAGTCCTTACATCAACGGGTTGGAAGGCTATTACGATTATGTTGCGCCTCAGTTTTACAACCAGGGCGGCGATGGCGTCTGGGTGGCAGAGATCAGCAAATGGGTTGCTCAAAGCGATGACGCCAACAAAGAAAATTTCCTGTACTACCTGACTGAAAGCCTGGTGACCGGCACCCGCGGTTTCCTTAAAATTCCCAGCCAGAAATTTATTATCGGCCTGCCAACCAATAACGATGCGGCAGCAACAGGTTATGTCATCAATCCGCAGGATCTGAAAAATGCGTTGGCGCGCCTTGAAGCGGCGGGTCTGCCTGTCGCGGGTCTGATGACCTGGTCCGTTAACTGGGATGCCGGTTTTACCAGCGATAACGTCCCTTACAACTGGGAATTTATCCGTCGTTACGGCTACCTGGCCGGTGACGGCGTGGTGCCCGAGCCTACTCCGGAACCTACCCCAGAGCCTACTCCGGAACCTACTCCAGAGCCTACTCCGGAACCTACTCCAGAGCCTACTCCGGAACCGCAGCATGAACAGTGGCGCGCGGGTGTTCGCTATAGTGATGGTGCACGCGTTAGCTGGCAGTCACACCACTACCTTTGCGTGATGCAGCATGACTCTAACCGTTTCTGGACACCGGATGCCGCGACCTCACTGTGGCAGAGAATTGTTGATTTCCGCCTGACTTCAGGTTTTAAAACCTTCTCAGGTGCTTCGCTGCGTCATGGCCATATGGCAACACCTGCCTCACGCGCATACTTTGCCTGGCAGGAAGGTAAACTGAACGCGGGTCAGTTAAACCAGCGTGAAGCGGGTAAATTCTTTCCGGCAACCCAGAGCGGCCTGCGCGATACGGCAGCACCGGATGACAGCCCTAACGCCTTACCGCCGCGTGACGGCGAAATTGCCAGCGCCAATCAGGGCGATGGTCGTTTCCTGGATGAGCCAGGCACGCACTGGAAAAAGCACCCGGTAAATGCCAACGAAATCATGAAATTCGTCTGGACCTATACCGCGCCGCATTCCACTCGTCGTTATAACTATTTCATTACCCGTGAAGACTGGAATCCAAATCTGCCGCTGAGCCGCGCACAGTTTGAATCCACACCGTTCTTTAAAGCGGAGTTCACCGAGCAGCCGTTCTGGAGCCATGGCTCAACCCTGCGTCCGAGCGGGCCAACCACGCACGAAATTCAGCTGCCGCAGCGTAGCGGCTACCACGTGCTGCTGGCGGTATGGGAAGTTGCCGACACCGGTAATGCATTCTACCAGGTGATCGATCTGGATTTCGTCGGCAACGACAACGGTGGCGAAACCGCGCCTGCGGTGCCTGCGAGCCTGCATGCGACCGATATCAGCATCGACAGCATCTCGCTGGCCTGGAACGCATCGTCAACCGCAGGCGTCTCGTATCGTCTGTATCGTGATAACAACATGATCTTTAACGGCACCCAGCTGCGTTTTATGGATAACGGCCTGGCGGCCAATACCGCTTACCGTTACAGCATCAGCGCGGTCAGCGCGACGGGTAAAGAATCTGTTCGCAGTGAGGCTATTATCGTGACCACTAAAAATCCGGCCGCATCCATCACGCCGCCAACCGCACCCGTACAGCTGCACAGCATGGGCGTGACTGCCGACAGCGTGGCACTGATGTGGGGCGCTTCTGAAGGCAGCAACGCCATTGGCAGCTATATCATTTATCGCGAAGGTGATGAAATTGCTCGTGTAGCGGCTTCACAGCTGAGCTATACCGACCGTGGCCTGCGTACTGAAACCCTCTACCGCTACTTTGTCGCCGCCGTGGATGTTCAGGAGCTGCTCTCTGTACCGAGCAACGTGCTGAGCGCCACCACGCTGGCTAATGCCTCTGACGAAGACAACGGCAATGAAGACAACGGCAATGAAGACAACGGCCAGTATCCTGCATGGCGGCTGGGCGGCTCTTACACCGCGGGCGATATTATTACCCATCAGGGTAAAAACTGGGTTTGCATCCAGACGCATATTGCTTACGCGGTTGAGTGGGCACCAGGGCTGGCAGAAAGCCTGTGGGGTCAGGTGCGTTAATTGAGCTTTTCGGGCCGAAAGGAGGCGGCCCGTCAATAACGCCTGACGTACATTCACGTTGTTGAGCCGTCAGCGGCTTGTACAGCGTGATTTTTAATACGCTTTTACTGACTGAAGCGCGTATCAGAAATCACGCCGTCTTATCGGTAAAGAGTTGGCCAGCGCTCCCTGGGCTGGCAACGGGGGGTAACCAGTAAATTTATCATGAGAAACAGAATGAAAATCAGCGAAAAAGGTATCCGCTTTATTAAAGAAGAAGAGGGGGAAAAACTTACGGGCTATCTGGATTGTGTGGGGATCCCGACTATCGGCGTGGGCCATACCGGTAACGTGGACGGCGTAGCTATCAGTAAAGCGATGATTATTAGCGCCGAAAAATCCACCGAACTGCTGCACAAAGATCTGGCTGTAGTCGAGCAGGCTATTGCGAACGCTGTCACCGTGCCGCTAAGTCATCATCAATATGACGCGCTTTGCAGCCTGATTTTTAATATCGGCGTAACGGCCTTTGTTCATTCTACGGTGAGAAAAAAGCTGAACGAAAGGAAATATCAGGAAGCGGCAGACGCTTTTTTGTTGTGGAAAAGAGCGGGGAAAAAGGTCAATTTGCTGCTGCCGCGTAGAAAACGGGAATACGCGCTGTTTTTAACGCCGGACGGTCAGCGCTGAAGTTTTGCCTGGGTAGGGTGACTTTCCCGCTGATTTTCACCAGAGCGCCACATATTTTTAACGTCGCTGTCATTTTTTTCTGCCATGCTTGTATCCTTAAAGGCTATTCAGTTGTTGTCCGATCGGCGGGCCGATGAACGAGTCTGTCACTTTTACAGGAAAATTTATGACTTTGATTGCCAGCTTCAGCCACTCTTTTGCCGATTCGCAGCGCGCTTTCCGCCTTATTTTGAAAGCGATAAGCGAACCCGGTGTAAAAGTTACGCTGCCGCAAATCCCGGTATGGGGCAATGCTTCGCCTGCGGCAACGGCTATTCTGATGACGCTGGTGGATCGGGAAACACCGTTCTGGCTCGACAGCTCGCTCGGTGACGAAGCGATGCTGGCAAATTTACAGCGTTTCGGTGCCAGAACGGCGGCCAAAGCGGAAGCGTCGGTGGCACTGCTTCATGCCGCTTCTGATATCGCCATCGCGGAATTTTCGCCAGACAGCTGCTCGCCCGCCACCGTCATTATTGAGGTGCCGACACTGAGCGGCGGCCTGACGCTGCGCTTAAGTGGTCCGAACCTGAGGGAGTCCCGCGCCGTCGCGCCAAAACTGCCGAAAGCAGTTCTGCATTATCTGCGTGAGCGGGTGCACTCTTTTCCCCAGCCAATCGACCTGATTTTTACCTGTGGCGATCAGATGATGGCGCTGCCGCACACCACCAACGTCGTGGTCTGTTAACCGGCTATCTCCCACCACATTTTATTTAACGGGTAATAGCGGTCTTGCGGATCGGGCTGACGCTCCCAGGGTTTATCAATAATGTAATGAATATTCTTCACTTCAGGCAGGTGCCACATGGCGCTGTGCTGGAAGGGAAGGGTCTTCAGCGCATTATAAATGTAGGGCAGCGGCCGCCAGCGTTGGTGGTAGTAATCGTTAAGAAAATCCTGCTCGGCAAACAGATAGCGTGACAGATCCTTCACCTCGGCCAGCTTTTGCAGCATATCCTCATAAACAGCGCGATCCGGCGTCAGCACCAAAAAGCCCCCGTTCAGATAATTATCCACTTCCTCGGGCTGCTCCGTATGATCCACACCCCGGCAATAGCTATAGAAGCAGTTTTCCGGCGTCCAGCTTTTCGGGTAGCTGGGGATCTTATTGGGATTGCATCGGCAGGCGTGGCACGCGGCAATGCTCTCTTTAGCCAGCGTCAGAGCAAAGAGTTCATCCATGTTCTGCACCACCAGCATGTCCGCATCGAGAAAAACAATGCGCTCAAATTCTGTCAGCTGCCACGCCGCCAGCTTAGTCCAGACTTCAGAAAAGCGTGCATTGGCGTAGTGATGTGGCAGGCTACTGTCGGGACTGACCGGCTGCACTTCCCGTACCAGACAGCCTTGCTGCTCCAGAGTTTGCCGGCTTTGGGCGTCAATATTTTCCGTTACCATAACCACTAGGGGGTAACGGCTGCCGCTTTTTTTCAGCGAACGATTCAACGCGCTGACGCCTACCAGATAGCCCGGCTGCGTCAGCAGGGTTGCCCATGCCTTCATTGGCATTCTCCTTATTAATCAAACAGTGCTGCGGTAAACGCATTATCAAATTTGTGCTGCGGATCCAGCGTCTCGCGGACCTGCCGGAACGCTTGCCACTGTGGGTAAATTTCCGGCCAGCTGTACAGCGATTCGTCAAAATATTTGCCCCAGTGTGGCCTGCCGCCTTCCGCCGCCAGGACCTGCTCAATAGCCTGCAAAAAGCTGACGCCTTCTTCAGAAAGCGAACCGTCTTCGGCGTAATAAACGACAAAGCCAAAGAAACAGGTATCGACGCCGTAAGCCGGGCTTAGCCAACTTGCAGAGGGACCGGTACAACGCAGGATAATTGGATAGTGCATATGGGGCTGCGTGTCGCTATGCCAGGCTTTAATCTTGCGAATAACATCGCCCACGCGCGACAGCGGGATGCCGATCTCAACGTTGATCTGCGGCGTAGCAATACCGCGACAGAATACCTGGTAAACGTCGCCAGTGACGTCGGAGAAATCTTTAAAACGCGTGACGGTGCGGAACGGCTTGCCGTTTTCATCAACAATTTTGGTATCGCTACGCATATGCTGCAGTGTTTGATCGATGGTGTCATTCATCGCATCGCTGGTTTCTTCCTGCTTCACCAGGTCGTTATTATTGGCGTGATACTGCGCAATTTCTTCGCTATTGGCTTCACGAGCCGTCCATACGTGCACCTGATTTTCATTAGGAAACCACCACGCTTTGCTCAGCGCATAGTTATGGTTCCAGTCCAGAATGTCCTGCTCCAGCGTGTCGCCACTGACGGCGTTTTTATAACAGGTATAAACCAGGGATGGTCGTGTACGCAGCGTTACCTGGGTCACAATACCCAACGCCCCAACGCCGAGCTGCACGGCCGGGAAAAACGGATGATCGCGGTCAAAATCCGCCACGGTACCGTCCGCCAGCACCATACGAATACTCAGCGCCTCGTCGGCAATAGAGCTTTGCTGCAGGCCCTGGCCGTGGGTACCGGTCGCCAGCGCACCTGCCAGCGTCTGCGCGGCGATAACGCCGGGCGAAGAGGGCAGCATTTTGCCTTCGGCACTCAGGACTTTATAAATCTCATGCATGGGCGTGCTGCCTGCAAAGGTCGCGCTGTTGTCATCCATCGCGATTAATCCTCGCAGATGGCGTAGATCAAGCAGCGTATCGCCAGCCTCCGCCAGTTTGAGGACGCGGCCAGGCGACATTTTGTTGCCGATGACGCGGACTTTCCCACGACTGGCGGCAATCAGTCGGCAAAGCTCTTCTTCCGTTTCAGGGGCGCTGACGGCGTTGCGGTCGCCCAGCGTGGCGTTCTGCGCCCAGTTCATGATTTTGCCTTCTTCGACATCCGGCTGACGGCGTGGGTAACCGGCATTTTCGCTTGTCATTAGTAGCTCCTGGCGTAAGGCCTTTTAATAGATAACATGCGGGACGAACTTAAGGGGTTAACCTTAGTAAGCGTAGTTGAATCGCCCCGGAACAACAGCGTGACAGGGCTATAAAGTTGTACATCATATTTACTGGTTGTACAACTTTATGCGGCCGTGGGCCGCAGATAGCGCAGCGTGGCGTCTACCACCAGCTGGCGATTACGGGCAATGCTTTGCTGTTCACTTTCATTATTGCCAAACAGCGTATTGAAGGTGTAACGATTGGAGACGTTGTGCGTGCAGATACTGCTGATCAGGCGATGCACGTCTACCGTATTCACGCCCGGATCGAAAACGCCTTCAGCCTTGCCCCGTGTCAGGATCTCGTCCAGCACGTTAAGCGCGCTCTGGTTGAGGGCTTTAATACGTGCGGACTGGCTGATATAGCGTCCCCGCATCAGGTTTTCACTGCAGACCAGGCGGATAAAATCGGGATGGGAGAGATGGTAGTCAAAGCTGGCTTCTGCCAGCTTTTGCATCGCCAACAGCGGCGGCAGCTCGGTCAGGTTAAGCTGCGTTTCGTGCTGGCGAATAGCCTGATAAACCTGTTCCAGCACGGCCACATACAGGTTTTCTTTATTAGCAAAGTGATAGACCACCATGCGCTTGGTGGTGCCGGCATGGTCAGCGATCTGCTCCATGCGCGCGCCCTGTAAACCAAACTCGGCAAAAGTTGCCAGCGCGCCGGCAAGAATACGTTTCTTTAACCCTTCCGGGTCATTTTTTCGTTTAGCAAGTGCAGGCATAGCCAATCAGTTAGTCCGTCATCCAGAGCCTTTGCGGCTGAAGCGCACAAGAATACCATAAAAACCCTAAGCTGATTTTCGGGAAAGGTTGGAAGAAGAGCATATTTCCGTGCTGGCCGCACCTGCGGTTAAATCGACTTAACGCATCCACCCGATTGCAGGAGAAATTTATGTCCCGTTTGAAAAGATATTTTGCGGCTTTTTATGCCTGGTCTTCGCCATCCGCTTTGTCAGAAGAGACCGCCGGTCTGACTGAATCCCTGCTGCCAATGGGCCAGCTCTACGGCTTTGAGATGAGCTGGCAGCGGGCAAGAGGATATGGTGAAAAATAATCGCTATCGCCTGACGCTGCGCTACAGCTACTGGAATGAACTGTGCACTTTACCGTGCCGCGTATTCAGCAACGCGGCACCTTTTTTTAATGCAGCGGCCAGTGGCCAGCCAGTTCCAGCGCGGCATGGCGAATCGCTTCCACACTTTGCTCAAACTCTTCCGCCGTCATTTTTTCCAGCTCGTTAAAATATTCTTCTTTACCGTGCAGCGCAATGGCATGGAGCGCAGGCTGAAGGTGTTCCGGCAGCGCCGACCAGTCGCTTAGCGCCACGCCTTTCATATAACCGATGCACCACTCTTCAACAATAGTGACCTCAAGGTCTTCCTCGCTGCTGGTGCCGAACAGCGGTTCAAACTGCTCCGGGTACTCTTTCAGCCGTTCGGCGATATCATTCTGATGCTGCGCTACCAGCTCGCTAAAGCGCTGACTGTCGACTTCGTTCCAGAGCGGAAGATTATTTTCACCGCCCCAGATAATGGCCTGTAGACGTTCGTCAGAAACGGCATCCGGTGCAGAGAGCAGGGCGGTCAACAGCCCATCCAGTTCAGAGGCGTCAAGCACCGCATCGTCAGTGCCGTACTGCGCCAGAATATTGTCAAGCCATTCCAGCTCTTCAGCCGTTAAAGGTCCTTGTTGCATGTTATGCCCTCTTTTTTCCGTGGATTACTTTATGGAACGCTATTCTCAACGCCAGCGGCGTAAAAAGCCATCCTGTCAGCTCGATACCGCTAAAAAGCATCCTGCCTGCTGATAACCGGCGGACGCATTCAGACTCTGACAGCAATTATGGTTCCTTTATTGCAAACGAGCGGGGAATTTGTTGCGTGAACAGCGGTTACCGGGGAAGGGCGGCGGCATAACAGGAAAGAGTAAACTTTTGCATGAGTAGAGAGTCTGGAAGCGGGCCGGGACTTACCGCGCTGAGTGACATAACACTTTTTTAGTCATTTCAAAGAATTGCGGGGTTAACCGGTAGCCGCGGGTAGGGTAAGCTTGATGTGTCAGGCTTAACCATGCACTCATAGTGCACTCGCATGGCCACCAGTCAGGCAGACACTACGGCCTGGGATGCCAGGGTGAACAAGAGCATGTCGGCCGTGCAGGAACCCCTTACGTTGACAGGCCAGCCCGGCTGTTCAGCTTAATTATCAATATTATTTACTCATCAGTACAATCACAAGGTCTGCACAACAGTTGATAAAACTTTCCCTGCACCACAGTTTTCCTGCAGGCGACATAAATGTTGGAAGCACCGGGCAAGAGCTTCAACTGAAAAGTCATAAAGATAACAAGAACAGGAAAAGTTGCTGCCTGAGTAACGGGAGGAATGGCTGATTTTAAAGACAGGCATATATTGGGTGGAAACGAGGCCGTTATCAGACCTGTTAGTGCTTATATAATAAAAGCTGTCAGGTTTTAACCTGATAAAGAGAGGGTGACCCTCTTTCATTGATAAACAGCGTGCTGCATATAAGCAGGATGAATATTTATGTTTTACAACCAATACAGGAAGAGAGCCTCTGCCACCTATTTGTGGTCTGTCACGGGGTTAGGATTACGAGGGCAAGTTAATAATTTCGATGGCGGTATCGAAATTTTTCATTAGGGAAAACATCATCGTTATTCTATTAATATACAAGCCAGCAGAAACGTTAACACGGATCAGGATAAGTGCGGAAAACATCTTTCTGCACTGAAAATAACTTCGGAAAGATAATGGCTTTTATAGTTTTTCCAACCAGTTTCCTGAGAAAAAATCAAAGCAGAAGCAGAAGCAGAAGCAGAAGCAGAAGCAGAAGCAGAAGCAGAAGCAGAAGCAGA
>NZ_DALZCD010000045.1:0-7197 GCF_031978025.1 Erwinia sp. | reverse complement strand
AGCCGGAACACCCGCCCGCCGGGCTGGAAAAAGCGAAAACGGAAAGCGTGCCGTATAGGGTCGGTGCTGAATGCGCCTGGCTATTAATAAAGCCATTCAGGCGAAGCTTCGCTGTTTTCATTATGAAGTTAACCCTTTTATAGCAAGAGTTATGGAGCAGAAGATGACTAAAATGTTTCCAACAAAGGATTTAGGTGATGTCTCGGTCACGGCCGTAAGCGATGGTTGAACAAGCAGACTTTTCCATTTGTCGGATGCAAATCGGGTGCAAAAGGGAAGCGGATACGCTTAAGGCAAGGTTTTTTATAGGTACAGGCTGTTTCGTCCCGCTCACTGATGCGATAAATTCGGGGAGAAAGAGGCGTGTGGCAAAAAGCAAAAAGCCCGCTTAAGTTTCCTTAAGCGGGCTTCTTAAATATGGCTCCTCTGACTGGACTCGAACCAGTGACATACGGATTAACAGTCCGCCGTTCTACCGACTGAACTACAGAGGAATCGGTTTCGATGGGGCGCATAGTAGCGAGGGCTGAGCGGCGTGTCAACAGGAAAAAAGTTCAGGCCTTTCAACTGGCTATCTTTAAAACAATAGGGACAGTTACTGTACGGTGTCCGCACCGTTGCGCAACAGCGGATCCTGACGATAGAAGCCGCAAAAAAGGCGGTAAAGGGTTGGAAAGCGTTCATTCAGCAGTTCAGGCGCGCTGAAAAAATATTCAGACAGGACGGCAAAGCATTCTGCCGGATCGCTGGCCGCATAAGCATCTATCGTCGCGGCGTTTTCGCCTACCAGGTCGATTTCTTCTGTGATGCTGGCCATGGCTTCGGTCAGCGCCTGCTCCCATGCCGCCACGTTCCGCAGTGGCATAGCCGGTACGCCATTAGCGTTATCACTGCCTCGGCTATCCAGCTTGTGGGCAACTTCATGAATAATCAGGTTATAACCGGAAAGGTCGAACGAATCCTGCACGTCCAGCCAGTTAAGCACTACCGGGCCCTGTTGCCAGCTCTGGCCCGACTGTACCATGCTCTCGCGGTGCACCAGGCCAAACTCATCCTGCCATTCGTCGTCAACGATAAAAGGCGCAGGATAGAGCAACACCTCATGAAAACCATCCAGCCAGTCATAGCCCAGGTTGAGTACCGGCAGGCAGAACAGCAGAGCCAGCCGGGTAGACTTCAGATCGTCCAGCGCAAAATCCTGCAGCGCCACCAGCCGTTTTTGTTGCAGGAAGCGCGTGGCCAGCTGGATAAGCTTTTGCTGCTCGGCATCATTCAGTGCGCCAAGCAGGGGGATAGCTAACGCCTGCTGCCAGGGCAGCGCGTCGAAGACGGCATCGTTGGATTTCCGGAACCATTTCATCATCAGTCAACCCAAAGCAGAGGAGACTTACCCTGCCGCAGCGGCTCGTTTTGCACAAGGTCCGGCGTGCAGGCCACATAAGAGGGCAGGGCAGCATGGAACAAACTGGCAAGCTTAAGCAAGCTTTTCAGTCGCATTCTGTGACGGCACGAAAAGGCGGGCCCGGTGGCCCGAGCCAGCCGGAACCGGAGGGCGCTTATAAACGCTCGAATTCAATCACCCAGACCCAGGGGTTCACTTCCCAACTGGTGCCGCCATACTGCAGTGCCCACTGCTTGCGGTAAGCATCCTTGGGTGAAATGACCTCGTTGTGCATAGTAAAAAAGTTATTCAAAAAATGAGAATCTGTCTGCACGCCTTCGGCCAGTACATCATCGTCGCTGATATCCTGAATTTTCTCTGCCCGAACGGCGGTGACGACCAAATCGATTCGGCTCGCCCAGCGCGGCATATGAATGCCGGCCTGCCAGCCAAAATGTTCATCTTCTTCCCCTGCGCTGGAAAACTCGCTGGTATCGGCCCGGTAGCGGCACCAGGCAGAAGACTTAAACAGGGCCGGATTACGTTCGTAGTTGGCCATCTCTTCTACGGGGACAACCGGGCCTCGCCAGGTCTCTCTTACCCACAGGCGATCGCCCGGTTGGCCGTAGGGACAGTGGTAGCTTAAGTTTTCCATGCCCATCACGCGGTTGCCCTGCAGGTGATTATTCAGGACATCAATCCCGTAGCACCCTTCATGATTATCCTGACCTGGGCCAAAAAGTTGTGACTTCATAATGCGTCGGGTCTGGCGCTGCTGGCCTGAGAGCAGTGCTCGCACCCGTTGATCGCTAAACAAAATCGGGCGTTCTTTCATGGTTTGACCCCTGTTTCTTATTAGTTAAGACCCGCTCACCGCCGTCAGGCGAAAAGGGATCCGGCATATGCTGTTAGCCTGTAGTGAAAAGTGTATACAAAAAGTTATGCAAACATTAGCTGTGCTTGTTTATTTTTGAACCTCTTCTTCGCTCTCGCTTTCTGTGTGCGACGGGTGGCGAAGATCGGGTTCTGGCGGCTAAACGCCGCTGCTTTATCCGGGCCATCATAAATTTGACATCTGCCGCCTTTACAATCCCTTACAGTGAGCATGAGAGGGTATTATCGGAGCTTTCCGACAATAGCTTTAGTAAAAAACGACGACCGGCCGGCATTGATTCTAACTTACTGTGCAACAAAATGCTGGTAAGTTATTGCAAAAACAACATTATAAGTGTTTATCATTTTGGTTAAAAACAAGCCATTCGTTTGCGCTGTGTCACCCTCGCTACGGGAAAATTGTTGTAGCGGGGTTAAGGCAAGGGTTATAAACATGATGTAGATCGCATTTTTATCGCTGGTGGCACCGCGGTGAAGTCAGCCGCTGACGCCTTTGCAAATTGATATTACAGGGAAAAAGCTATGACACTGACCCACTGGCAAACTCGCTTTGAAAGCTGGCTGTTTGAGAGCTGGCCACAGGATGACAAAGCGCATGACGTGGCGCATCTGCGACGCGTCTGGCTTACGGCACAGCGTATGATGAAAGGGATGCACGTGGATGAGCTGGTTGTGCTTACCGGCTGCTATTTTCACGATATTGTCAATTTGCCCAAAAACCATCCTGAACGTCATCTGGCTTCGGCAAAGGCGGCGGTCGAAACACGGCGCATATTAACGGAAGTCTTTCCGGATTTTCCTGCGGACAAGCGTGACGCGGTAGCGCATGTGGTACACGCCCACAGTTTTAGTGCAGGCGTGACAGCGGAAACGCTGGAGGCGAAAATCGTTCAGGACGCTGACCGCCTGGAATCACTGGGTGCAATCGGGCTGGCTCGGGTGTTTTACGTGTCCGGCGCGCTGGGACGCTCGCTATTCGACAGCGCCGACCCACTGGGTCGAGATCGCCCTCTGAACGATGCGGAATGGGCGCTCGATCATTTTCAGAAAAAGCTTCTTAAGTTGCCGCAAACCATGCAGACGGCGGAGGGACGGCGGCTTGCCGAACATAATGCGGATTTCCTGATTACCTATATGGCCAAGCTTTGCGCTGAACTGAAAGGGGAATTCTGCGAGCTGGATCCTGATGTCCTGCGGGAATTTGTCGAGGCGCGCGGGAAATATTAAATTTTTGTGACAGTATGGTTAAGGGGATCTTTTCAGGCTACCGTGTTGCTAACATTTACCAGGAGATTCAGGCATGACCGACGCTGTTAGCTTAACGTTAAAAATTGACCCGGCTTTGAAAGAGACGCTGAAAAATCTGGCACAGGAAAACCAGATTTCGCTCAGTCAGGAAGTCAGCCAGCGTTTGCAGCTCAGTCTGTCCACCCAACAGCATCCGGCGGTCGACAACCAGAGCGTGCTCGAAGAGGTTGCTCCTCAGCTAAACGCCAAAAGCGCGTCCGAAGAGGCTGATGCTCAGCTAAATGCCAGCGAGTTAAAACAGGTACGCGCCCTGCTTAAGAAATCGAAAAAGAAAAAGTAAAGCGCCGTCCCTGGCCGCCCGGTCAGGGACATATAATCACGGTTGTCGCTCGCCACCAGATCGCAAGGCTTCTTCATGCCGTATAGACAGGGGCTAAACTTCTTCGTCATCTCCGTAATAGAGTACGCCAAGCTTAATCAACGGCCGACCCTGGCTTTTGCGGTGCAGGTTGCTGTCGCGCAATGAATAAACGCAACCGCAATACTCCTGCTGATAGAAGCGTTCGCGCTTGCTGATGTCAATCATGCGTGCCGAGCCGCCTTTTTTCCGCCAGTTGTAATCCCAGTAGGCCAACCCCGGATAGGGCGCAGCAGCACGCTCGCCGCAGTCGTTAATTTGCTGCATATTTTTCCAGCGCGAAATGCCCAGGCAGCTGGTCATGACCGGAAAGCCATTTTCATGGGCATAAAGTGCAGTACGCTCAAAACGCATATCAAAACACATAGTACAGCGTGCGCCACGTTCCGGTTCCCATTCCATGCCTTTAGCCCGCTCAAACCAGTTGTCGGTATCGTAATCGGCATCAATAAAAGGGACACCATGCTTTTCGGCAAAGCGGATATTTTCCTCTTTACGCAGCAAATACTCTTTTTGCGGGTGAATATTGGGATTATAAAAAAAGATAGTGTAATCGATGCCCGCAGCCGCGATAGCTTCCATAACCTCGCCAGAGCAGGGCGCGCAGCAAGAGTGCAATAGCAGTTTGTTCGCGCCGTTCGGCAGGCTTAACGGCGGACGAGTTATATCGCTCATTATTTCAGCTCCATTTTTTTAAACACGGCAAGTTTAGGCGGATGATCGGCCAATGTCACGGATCCCGGCTCACAGTAAAAGCCGCCAGCCCCCTGGTTTTAGCCTGATGAAGTGGTAGACTGGCAGGCGTTTATTTCCGGCAACCGAGAGATTATGAGCGAGTTTGACACTATTGCAGAAGCCCAGTCTGGTCTGGAAGATCGCCAGCTGGCGGCACGCCTGCTGGCCGTTTACGATATCAAAACCCTTCTGGCGACGCTGCAGCAGGTTGGTCACGCTAAGTGGACGCGGGAAACCTTAAACTGCTGGCTGAACGGCACGGGAACGGTATTGAGCCAGGCGGAAGCGGCGGCGTTATCCGCTCTGTTGCCCGAGCCGCCCGCCCATCATCCGCATTACGCTTTTCGCTTTATCGATCTGTTTGCCGGTATCGGCGGCATTCGCAGCGGCTTTGAGGCGATTGGCGGGCAGTGCGTGTTTACCAGTGAATGGAATAAATACTCGGTCAGAACCTATAAGGCGAACTGGTACTGCGATCCCCAGGCGCACGTGTTTAATCAGGATATCCGCGACGTGACGTTAAGCGCCCGGCCGGTTAGCGAGCAGGAAGCCTATCAGCATATTGACCAGAACGTACCGGATCACGATGTGCTGCTGGCCGGTTTTCCCTGCCAGCCGTTCTCGCTGGCTGGCGTCTCGAAAAAAAATGCGCTGGGCCGCGCCCACGGTTTTGAATGCGAAGCGCAGGGCACGCTGTTTTTTGACGTGGCGCGCATTATTACCGCGAAAAAACCGGCGATCTTTGTGCTGGAAAACGTTAAAAATCTGAAGAGCCATGACAAAGGGAAAACCTTCCGCATCATTATGGCCACGCTGGACGAGCTGGGTTACGACGTGGCCGATGCGGATCTCAACGGTTCTGCCGATCCCAAAATTGTCGACGGCAAGCATTTTCTACCACAGCATCGCGAGCGTATCGTGCTGGTAGGGTTTCGGCGCGACTTGAATCTGCCCAAATTCACGCTTTCCGCGCTCGCCTCGCTCTATCCACAGCAAAGGATCCCGCTGCGCCAGCTGCTGGACAGCCAGGTCGAGGCTAAATATATCCTTACGCCGTCGCTGTGGAAGTACCTCTATAACTACGCGAAAAAGCATCAGGCAAAGGGCAACGGTTTTGGTTATGGGCTGGTGGACCCCGATAAAGAGCACGGCGTGGTGCGGACGCTTTCTGCGCGCTACTACAAAGACGGGTCGGAAATCCTGATCGATCGCGGCTGGGATCGGCAACAGGGCGAAGCAGATTTTGACCATCCGCAAAATCAGCAGCGTCGCCCGCGCCGCCTGACGCCAAGAGAGTGCGCCCGGTTAATGGGCTTCGAAGCACCTGGCGAAACGCGTTTCCGCATTCCGGTTTCAGACAGCCAGGCCTATCGCCAGTTTGGTAATTCAGTGGTGGTGCCGGCTTTTGCCGCGGTCGCCAGGCTGTTGCAGCCCTGGATAGCGCAGGCGGTAAAACAGCGTTCCCAAAAGTAGGCGGCGGCTCCGGGCGTCTATACTGAAGTCATCTCAAGGAGGACGCCATGGCCGATGTTCACACTTCCGAAATTCGCAGCAAAAACATGCGTGCTATCCGTACCCGCGATACGGCTATTGAAACCCGCCTGGCGGAACTGCTGGCGGAGCGGGGGTTCAGCTATCGCGTGCAGGATAAAACGCTGCCGGGCAAGCCGGATTTTGTGTTAGAAAACCCGCCAGCCATTGTTTTTGTTCATGGCTGCTTCTGGCATCATCACGACTGCCATCTCTTTAAAGTCCCCGCGACCCGCACCGAGTTCTGGATGAACAAAATTAACGGCAACGTGACGCGCGATAAGCGATTTATTCATGAGCTGAGCGCCAGCGGCTGGCGGGTGCTGGTAGTCTGGGAATGCGCGCTGCGCGGTAAACACAAACTGGCAGATGAGGCGATAAGTGCAAGGCTGGAAGAGTGGCTCTTTGCCGGGGAAGGCAACGCTGAAATTGACTGGCAGGGCATTCACCTGATGCGCGAACGCCCTGCACAGCGTCCTAGTCCGGGCGGCCCACCGATTTAATGACCGGCTTACCCGGGAACAAATATTTGCCCAGCGTCACCAGCACCACGGCGAACAGGATTATTGCCAACGCCAGCCACTCGCGTGGCGAAAGGCTTTCACCGGCAAAGCTGATGCCCAACAGTACGGCTACCACCGGGTTCACGTAGGCATAGCTGGTAGCGACGGCGGGACTGACGTTACGGATCAAAAACATATAGGCGTTAATAGCGATAATTGACCCGAACAGCGTCAGGTAGCCGAGGGCCAACAGGCCGGACAGGCCCGGCGCGGCGGCCAGCTTTTCGCCGCTAAGCTGACTGCCCAGCAGCAGGACGGCGCCTGCCGCCAGCATTTCTATCGCTCCCGCCATCATGCCGGAAGGTAATGTAATCCGTGACCCCCACACCGAGCCAAATGCCCAACTGACAGAGCCAATCAGAATAATTACCGCACCCCAGGGATTGCCGCCGAGATGGCCGCCGCTGTTTAGCAAAATAATACCGACC
>NZ_DALZCD010000044.1:16257-20180 GCF_031978025.1 Erwinia sp. | reverse complement strand
GCGACAGCTCGGTGAGTTTTTCACGCGGGGAAAGATGGGCTTTCTCGCTTTCACCACCCGTGTTGCGCAGCAGAAACATGGCCATTAACCCACCCGCCGCTACCCAGGCGATAGCAAACCATAGGGTGCCTGTCTCACCGAGCCAGGGAATAGTAAAACTGGGCAGATAGCTGCCGACACAGCCGATGCCGATAGAATACATCGCCCAAAACCAGCCCATGGCAGAAGAGAGCTGGTGCTTAGGCACGTTCTGCACGATCAGCATCACAAAAGAGTAAATAAATAACGGATAAGCAAGGCCACGAATGCCGTAGAACAGCAGCATCAGGGGATAGTTGCGCAGACCCAGACCCAGTGACATAAACAAAATATGCATCACCACCCACAGCAGAAACCCGATGCGCATGGCACGCTGCGGCGTAATAAGCTCCGCTACCACCCCAGAACTCCAGGCGGCCAGCGCCGCTGCACCGCCATAAACCGTAAACACCAGCGCAGACTGCGCGGGCGAAAAGCCAAGATCGGTAATGTGTTTTGACAGGAAGGCCATCTCAAAGCCGTCCCCGCTCATAAAGACGGCTATGGCGATATAACCCCAGAGTAAAGACAAGGGGAGGCCGAACCAGTTATTGGCTGATTTCATCATGTTTCCTCTCAAATATGCAGGTGACGGACGCTTAACGCGCCCGCATTAATGTTCAGAAGCCGGATGCGCGAGCGTCGCGCTGCTGTTGGTAGAGCAGGCGGAAATGGTCGAGCCGCCTTTGCAGATGATGATGACGCCGCGCGTCAGGCAGATAACGCCTGAGCACGGCCGGTTTACGGCAAACGGTAGCGGGATCGCCGCCATCGGCCAGCCAGCCCAGACGAGCAGCCCCCAGTGCACCGCCCGCTTCGCCGCCCTGATGGGTGACGATTGTTAAATCCAGCGTATCCGCCATCAGCTGTGCCCAAAACGCGCTGCGTGCGCCCCCGCCGGTCAACGAACAGCTTTCCAGTGTGGTGCCTGCTGCCTGTAACGCCTTCAGCCCGTCGGCTATCCCGAAAGCGACCCCTTCCAGCACGCTGTAGGCCAGAGCTGACCGGTTGGTGGCATGGGTCAGGCGATGGAAAGCGCCGCTGGCCTGCGGATCGTTATGCGGAGTGCGTTCGCCGGAAAGATAGGGCAAAAACAGCGGGGCGCCGAGCTGGTCGGCCTCGTTCAACGCCGCTACCTCGGCCAGCAGTTCCGTTTCGCTCGCGTTTAGCAGCTCGCATAGCCAGCGCAGGCTGGACGCGGCCGTTAGCATGACGCTCATCTGGTGCCAGCGATCGGGCAAGGCATGACAGAAAGCGTGCACGGCCGAAGCGGGCGCAGGACGGAAACGGTCGTTGACCGCGAACAGGACACCGGATGTGCCGAGAGAGATAAAGGCATCGCCCGGGTTGACTGCACCTAACCCGACCGCGCTGGCGGCGTTATCACCGCCTCCGCCCGCGATCACAATACCTTCCCGCAGACCCCAGCGCTGCGCGATATCAGCCCGGAGCTTGCCAGCGGGCTGCGAGCCTTCGGTCAGCCGTGGCATCTGGTCACGGCTTAACCCACAGGCCGCCAGCAAAGTATCCGACCAGTCGCGTTTGGCCACATCCAGCCACAGCGTCCCGGCGGCATCAGACATATCGGTAATCTTCTCACCGCACATTTGCCAGCGCAGATAGTCTTTAGGCAGCAGAACGCTGGCAACACGGGCAAAAATGTCGGGTTCATGGCGGGCAACCCACAGCAGTTTCGGGGCGGTAAAGCCGGGCATCGCCAGATTACCCGTCACACTGTGCAGGTCAGCCCGTTTCGTCAGTTCATCGCACTCCGCCGAGCTGCGCGTGTCGTTCCACAAGATGCACGGACGCAATACCGTATTTTCACGGTCCAGCAGCACCGCGCCATGCATCTGGCCGGAAAGCCCGATCGCACGGATCTCCTGCCAACGTGCGCCTGTCTGCTGGCGCAGCGCGTCAAGGGCCTGCTCCAGCGCCTGCCACCAGCTGTGCGGGTCCTGTTCCGCGTAGTGCGGCTGCGGCCGCTGTACGTTCAGCTTCGCGCCGCTGGCGGCTACGATATCGCCTGCGGCATCGATAACCAGCGTTTTAATTTCCGAAGTGCCAAGATCGATCCCGAGATACATTGCCGACTCCTTACTCGTTTACCGGTTGCGGTACGTTGGCCCATTCGCCGAGTAGGGTGACCGTTTCTGCCAGCAGCGCGGCAAAAGCGGCATCGCGGGCAAGCGGGCCAAACAGCGTTTCATCAGAGGCAAAAAGAGTGAGCGCGTCCGGACTTGCCATGATGCTATGCCAGGTATCCGCCTCCAGTGCGCCATCCTGATAAGCATAAGGAAGCTCGCCGCGATGCCAGCGTTGTAAAAAAAGGAAAAAGAGTGCGGGCAACACCGCCGTTGCACGAGGTGTCTCGCCACGGGCGTAGCATTCCGTCAGGGTAGGCGTAATAAACCCCGGTATTTTGGACAGGCCATCTGCGGCAACCCGCTGATTGGTATCAAGGATATAGGGATTAGCAAAGCGGGACAGCACCACATCGCGATACGCTTCCAGGTCAAGCGGGCTGGGCGACAGCGAAGGAATGACGTCCTGCGTCACATACTCCCAGGCCCGCTCTTTTATCGCCTGAGTCTGGGTGCTCTGATGAATATAGTCCTGCCCGACCAGCGTGCCTGCCCAGGCGATACAGCTGTGGCTGGCGTTAAGAATGCGAATTTTTGCCTCCTCCCAGGGCAGCACGGAGTCGACCAGCGTCACGCCAGCTTTCTCCAGTGCGGGCCGGCCGGCGGCAAAATTATCTTCAACTACCCATTGAATAAATGCTTCACTCATCACCGGCACGCTATCGGCAAAACCGGTCGCTTCCAGCACGCGCGGGGCGATATCCGCCGTTGGACGCGGCGTGATACGATCCACCATTGTATTGGGGGAGGTCGTTTGCTCCGTTACCCAGGCAAACAGCGCATCGTCGCCACATAAACGCAGAAAAGCGAGAAAACCCTCACGGAAACGCTCGCCGTTATGACGCAAATTATCGCAGTTTAACAGCGTGACCGGCTGACCATGCGCCTGCATCCGCGCCTGCAAAACACGGCGTAGTGCGCCATAAAGCGTGCGCGCTTCACCCTGTACATCTGCTGTAATATCGGGATGACGCGGATCGAGACGGTGGTCGCTGTCCAGGTAGTAGCCACTTTCGGTAACGGTAAAAGCGATGACTTTAGTGGCGGCATCCGCGCCTCGCGCCACCATGGCCGTCAGCTCGGCATCCCACGGAACGATATGTTTGATTGAGGTGATTTTTTCAAAGTGACGCTCGCCGGTCGGGGTAACGGTTTCCAGCACGTATTCGCCATTTTGCTGCGCCAGGGCGTTCAGCAAGGGCACGGCATCATCACGAATATTGCTGAGCGCGATTTCCCAGCGCGGGCCATCCTGCTGCAAAAGGCGGTGCAGGTACCAAGCCTGATGCGCCCGATGAAAAGAACCGGCGCCGATATGTAACCAGACAGAGGGGGAAGCAGCGGTCATGGTATTCTCCTGTAATTGAGCTTTTGCCCTTAATGTGAGCTTTTGCTTGATTGGGTAACAGCCTGGTGAATTTATTGCCATCCGTCTGCGTGAGCGATCACAAAATTTGCTTTTGCCCATCATTAGGGCAATTATTCAATTTGGGCTAAGGAAGGAGAACGCTACGATGAGCAAGCACGACAGAAAATTGGACCAGGCGGCCAGGGCGGCGTGGATGTATTACGTGGCGGGAGAAACCCAGCAGGACATTGCTGAAAAACTGGGCGTATCGCGTCAGGTGGCGCAGCGGCTGGTGGCGCTGGCGTCAGAGCAGGGGCTGGTCAGCGTGACCGTTAACCACGCCGTTGCCGAGT
>NZ_DALZCD010000044.1:2933-16247 GCF_031978025.1 Erwinia sp. | reverse complement strand
GACGCTGGCGCAGCAGCTGCAGACAACATTCGGCCTGAAATACTGCCAGGTGGTTCCGTCAGGCGGTGTTGAAGCGGCTGGGCTACAGCAGATGATCGCCGTAGCGGGGGCGGAAGTGATGGCGCAAACGCTGAAAAACGAGCAGCCGCAGGTCGTTGCGGTGGGATCGGGAAGAACCTTACGGGCCACCATTAATGAGCTGCCGGAACTGGACCGGCCTCAGCACAGCTGTGTCTCATTGATTGGCGCTATCGCCAGTGACGGCTCCTGCACCCGTTACGATGTGCCGCTGTGGATGGCAGAGAAAACGCAGGGGCGTTATTTTATTCTGCCTGCACCGCTCTATGCCGATAGCGTCGACGATCGTGACCTCTGGTGCAATCATCGTATCTACCGCACCGTAACGGAAAAAGCCGATCAGGCAGACGTAATGTTTGTAGGGATAGGCCAGGTTTCGCCAGGCTGCCCGCTGAATGCGGATGGCTTTATCTGCGATGACGAGGTAACCAGCCTGCTGGCGAAGCGGGTGGCGGCAGAGATGCTTGGGCATTTTATCGGCGAGGAAGGTGAAAGGGCGTCAACCGACCTGGACAGCCGTTTAACCAGCGTGCGGCTGACGGCCCATACCCAACGCAATATCATCGCCTTTGCGGGAGGCAGCGAAAAGCACCGGGCCATAGCCGCCGTGCTGAAGGGCGGCTGGATCAGCGGACTGGTGACTGATGAAGCCAGCGCCCGTTACGCCCTGGCGGAAAGTGCCTGAATTTTTGCCAGCACGCCCCGGTGCAGATACCATTACACTATCCTTAATCGTGGCCACCGGGGGAGCTGTATCATGAGTTTTAATGATGAAGACCTGTTTAAAGACGCGATGGAAGACGTCACGCCGCTCAAGGACTGTAGCAACATTCTGTGGTTAAAATCCCCTTCGACAAAATCGCCCCGGCAGCGTCCGGAAGAGCAGCAGCTGGATAACCCGTTGACCAGCGGCTTTTTGACCGTGATCCCACGGGAAACGCCGCTGGAGTTTAAAGCGGAAGGGATTCAGCAGGGGGTGCTGGATAAGCTGCGGCTGGGCAAATATCAACTTGATGCCAGCCTTAATTTGCTGCGTCAGCCGGTGGAGATCTGCCGCCAGTCGCTCTACAGCTTTATGCTACAGGCCGAGCGCGAAAATTACCGTAATCTGCTGATCGTTCATGGCAAAGGCAAAGAGGATGAGTCGCACGCCAATATTGTTCGTAGCTATCTGGCGCGCTGGCTACAACAATTTGACCAGGTGCAGACATTTTGCAGCGCTCAGCCGCAACACGGTGGGGGCGGCGCCTGCTATGTTGGATTACGCAAAAGCGAACAGGCTCGTCTTGACAACCGAGAAAGGCACGCCAAACGCAGTCGCTAACCGGAGTGGGATTTACGCACGGTCGCCATCAGCACTTCTGCACTGCGACTCAGGGGCGCGCCGGTACGGGTAATAATACCGACCGGCTCGCCCGGTCCGTGCGAGGCAACAGGGAGCGCAGCCAGCGCATTATGCAACAGGTCGTCTTTGATGGCGCCAGAGGGCACAAACCAAACGTAGTTATAGCGCAGCGCCAGCTGGCGGGCCAGCGAGGTGGCGGAGGTTTCTACTATGGTGGCCGGCAGCCGGCAACCGTGATCCCTGAGCATCGCATCAGCGATACGGCGCGGTGCCGTGCCTTCCGGCGATATCACCACAGGCCAGCTGAGCGCGCGCGACAGCGTGACGTTGTCACTTAATAGCGGATGGTCAGGCCTGACGACCAGCCTTAACGATTCCAGGAATAGCAGTTCGTACGTCAGGCCGGTCATCATTTCCGTTTCAGCCATACGGCCGATACCTACCTCAAATTCACCTGCTCTCAGCCCGGCAAGCAGCACGTTATTATGCAGGGTAGCGACCTGCACCAGCGTATCTGGCTGCTGCTGATGGAATCTTTCGAGGATGGAGGGCAGCATTCCCAGGGCCACTGTCGTTAACACGCCAATGCGTAGCACGGCCGGACTGCGTGTGGTGACGGGGCTGAGTGACTGACCGGCATGATTCAACGCATCCAGAATACGGACTGCATGGGTCAGGAACTGTTCGCCTGCCGTGGTCAGCTGGGCGCCCAGTCGGCCCCGTTCAAACAGCCTGGCACCGGCCATTTCTTCCAGTTCGTTCAGGGTTTTTGACAGCGCGGGCTGGCTGAGCGACAGTACCTCGGCGGCGCGCCCCAGCGTACCCTGCTGAGCCACGGCGACAAAGGTATGAAGATGGCGCAGTCGAATGCGCTGATTAAACAGGTAATTTTTTTCCATACTGCAGCGTAGCCAGCAAGACGGCGCGCAGGCAAGCAGCGCATAGGAATATTGTTAACCTTATTGCAAAATTTCATTAACATAATAGCGCTTTTTCATCACCTTCTGCCGCGTATAAGCCTTAGCCCTATCAGCTTTACTGATAAAAGCCCCTTTTTTCATTGCGGATGCTTGCTTTTTCAAGGGAAATAGCTACAAGCAGGTACGTAATTCGCTGGGTGAAAGCGGTAACAATCCGTTATGATAGCCGACACTTTTTTCTCGGAACCGACGCCAGCCGCTTTGCATATTGCTGGCCATGGAGCGCTAACGTGGAGAGTATTGTTGCGACAGATGTCCGCACCCTGATCAACGAAGGCAGCATCACTCGCTACCAGCAACGTATTATCCTCCTGTGTTTTGCGGTGGTGGCGATGGACGGGATGGATATCGCCCTGATGGGGTTTATCGCACCCGCGTTGAAAGCAGCGTGGGGTATTACTACGCAGCAGCTGGGCGCTATCATCAGCGCGGCGCTAATCGGGCTGGCGCTGGGAGCCTTGTTTGCCGGTCCGCTTGCCGATCGTTTTGGCCGTCGCGTCATTATCATCAGCAGCGTCTTTTTCTTTGGACTGTGGACGACAGCAACGGCCTTTTCGCACAATGCCGATCAGATGATGCTTTTTCGCTTTCTCACGGGCCTGGGGCTGGGTGCGGCGATGCCCAACGTCGGCACGCTGGTGGCGGAATACTCTCCCGAGCGCAAGCGCGCCTTTATCATTACGGTGGTGTTCTGCGGCTTCACCTTCGGGGCGGCGGGTGGCGGCTTTGCTGCTTCCTGGCTAATTCCTCATTACGGCTGGCATGCGGTGCTGATCCTGGGCGGCGTACTGCCGCTACTGCTCGCACCGCTGTTGCTGAAAGGCCTCCCGGAGTCGGTGCGCTTTTTGCTGGCGCGACAGGCCCCCGCAGAACGCATCCGGCAGATCGTTGAAAAAATGGTGCCCGGCCAGGTGCAACAGGGAAGTCTGTTTGCTATATCGGAAAAACCACAGCGTGAGAGCGCGGTTAAACTGGTGCTGACTCGACCTTATCTCTCCGGCAGCCTGCTGCTATGGGGCAGCTATTTTATGGGGCTGTTTCTGGTTTATCTGATCGGCAGCTGGCTGCCCTCGCTGGTTAAGGATATGGGCATGACGGTGACCCAGGCTGCGCTGGTCACTGCTATGTATCAGGCTGGCGGTACCCTGGGCTCACTCTTTGCCGGCTGGATGATGGATCGCCTTAACGCTAACCTGGCGCTGGCCGCTATCTATTTTGCCGGGGCTATTGCGACGGTGGCCATCGGCTACGCGCCGGCAAGTACGCTGATCCTCAGCCTGGTCGCGTTCTGCAGCGGTTTTTGCCTTAACGGGGCCAATACCGGCATGAACGCGCTGTCGGCCAGCTACTATCCTACGCATGCCCGGGCTACCGGCTCCAGCTGGATGCATGGCGTAGGGCGAGTGGGCGCGATCCTCAGCGCTTTCGCAGGGGCACAAATGCTGGCGATGGGCTGGCATATTACGGAGGTTTTCTCCAGCCTGGCGGTGCCGGCGGTGCTGACTTCGTTGATGCTGCTGGCAAAATACCGTTTCGGTCATAAGCGTCGCGAAGCGTAACAGGCCGTTATCAGGTCTGCTGGCAAACGCTGCCTTAGGATGAAAATGGCGCCTGCTGTCAGCCACTGTTTTAGGGATAAATACCGCGCCGGAAACGGCGCGGTTGATCGTTGCTGCCGAGTGTAAATATCCTCTTACGCTCTGCGAAAGAACCCGGCGGGTTACCCGATATCAGAGACTGGCTGGCCGCAAAGAGGTGGCCCGTCTGAAAAGCGTCATAAAAGATAACGTCTTGTCCTTTAAATACATTCCCTCCATTTTTCTGACCTGAATGTTAAGAAAAAGTAAGCATTTTCTGTAAATGGGGCCACCTATTGGACTTTGTCGTCACGCTTGCAAATAATGGTGAGCAGATGACTCAGGACGCAGCAATGAAAAACGAACGCTTGATAAGGATAAGCACGGCAGAAGGGATGCTGTGCGGCAATCTGGATAAGGATGTCTTTGTTTTCAGAGGAATACCTTACGCTGCGCCGCCTGTCGGTGAGTATCGCTGGCGCTCACCAAAACCCGTTACGCCGTGGCAGGGCGAGCGTGATGCGACGGCCTGGGGCGCGGCCAGCTGGCAGAACCGGCAGTACTGCATGGCGGTAGGGGGCGGCGATCCTGGCGCGTTTAGTGAAGATTGCCTGTACCTTAACGTCTGGACACCGGAAACGGAGCCGGCTGCACCGATGCCGGTGATGGTCTGGATCCACGGCGGCGGTTTTACTATCGGTGCCGCGGGCCTGGCTCCTTATATCGGCCAGCCGCTGGCGTCGCAGGGCGTGGTGGTGGTTACCCTTAACTACCGGCTGGGCCATTTGGGTTTCTTTGCGCACCCGTCGCTGGATAAAGAATATGCACCGGGCGAGGTCGTCAACAACTTTGCGCTGCTGGATCAGATCGCCGCGTTGCAATGGGTGCAGCGAAATATCAGTGCCTTCGGTGGCAATCCCCACAACGTCACTCTCTTTGGTGAATCATCCGGCGCACGCAGCGTACTTTCTCTTTTTTCCTCACCGCTTTCTGCCGGTTTGTTTCATAAAGGCATTGCGCAAAGCCCCTATGCGCTGCCCGATTTGCCACGTGAAAAGGCGCTGGCAAACGGCGAAAAGCTGGCGCGTCATTTTAATTTGTCACACGCTACCGCCGAACAGCTGCGCGCGCTGCCTGCTGACGCATTCTGGCCTCTGGAGAGCGGACTGGCCAATGGCCCGGTAGCGATAGCGGGCGATCGGGTTTTACCCGTACCCATGCTAAAAGTTTTTAATAACGCCGCCCAGCACAAGCTGCCGTTGATGATCGGCAGCAACAGCGACGAAGCCAGCGTGCTCAGCTATTTCGGGGTGGATCCCGCGCTGATTATCAGGCAACTCCGTGCCACGCAGCGGGTAGGGCTGCGTATGAAAATGATCCGACTGTTGTATGACGGCCTGTACGATGACGACAGGCTCGGCAGACAGGTTGCGCGTGATATGACCTTCACCGCAATGGGTTACATTGCCGCGCTGTCGCAGTGCCGCAAGGGGATACCGGTCTGGCGCTATTACTTTGATTATGTGTCGGAAAATTCACGCGACCTCTATCCGGACGGCACCTGGCATGGCAATGAGATCCCCTATACGCTCAATACCCTTGACGAACTGTCGGCACAAATGGCCGCACGACCCTTCACGGCAGGCGATCGGGAATTTGCCAAAAAGGTCAGCGGTTATTGGCTGAATTTTGCCCGCCACGCCAGCATCTTTTCTCACCGGCTGGAGGGCGATCCCGACTGGCCTGCATGGCAGCCCGGCGCGGATGTGGTGATGCGCTTCGGCGAAACGGGGCCGACGCTGAAGCTGGAGAAAAATTTCATGCGCAGACGGATGCAGCTGTTTCGCCTGCTGATGGGGAGCGTGGTTAAACTGCGCGAATAATCTTTTAACATAGTCTTGATGGCTTTATAACGGACAGGAAAATAAAGAAGAGGCGCAGCAAGGACTTAACGCCAGGTTGTGGCCAGTAAGGCGCTGAATAAAAAAGAAATAGCGACTCATGATTTCGTTGGCGATGCCGATAACTCTTGTCAAGCGTCCATTACGCAGGACGAGCATTCGGGCTTTCAAATCGTTACGGAGTAGTTATGAATTTGCTAAAAGATTTTACCATCCGCAGCGTAATGCTGTGGATCCTGGGCCTGTTCTGCCTGATGTGGACGGCGGTAGGTATTTACAGCGTTTGCGCGCTGAACTCGGTGGGGAAGGGTAATGAGGTTGACCGTGAACTGGTTAACCAGATGACCGTCCTCAGTAAAGGCAATGACCAATATTTTCGTTTTATCACTCGCCTGACGCGCGCGGTAGAATCCCGCCAGGCCGGTAGCCCAACGGCCGCTGCCGATATGGCCTCGGCCCAGAAAGCGCTGGATAATATGACCAAATTGTTAGGCGATTTTAAAGCCGAAGCGCCGGGTCCGCTGGCGCCGGATTACGCTGACGCCGTGATTGCCGACTGGCAGAAGCTGCTTGATCAAGGGGTTCTGCCGCAGATGAGCCTGGCGCAGCAGGCCTCGCTGGACGATTTTCGTCGTCATGCCGCCAGCGTGACGCCACCCCTCAGTCGTGCCTTTGGTGCCAGCGTGGATAAGTTCAATGCTGCCGCTGGTGACAAGCTGGACGTGACGCGTGTAACCGTCGATCGTCTGACGGCCATAACGAAGATCATCATCGTTATAGCCGTCATTGCCGGCCTGCTGATCCTACTGTTTACTGACCGTTACCTGGTGAAAATGCTGGTGCGCCCGCTTGACGGCATGCGCGAACATTTCCGCCGCATTGCCGAAGGCGATTTGAGCCATCCGCTGGAGGATATTGGTCGTAACTGCGTCGGTAGACTGATGCCATTACTGCGCGCCATGCAGGATAGCCTGCGGGAAGCCGTCAGCGCCATCCGCAACGGGACGGACAATATTTACCGTGGCGCGGCAGAAATCTCTTCTGGTAATAACGATCTTTCATCGCGCACTGAACAGCAGGCCGCTGCGCTGGAAGAAACCGCCGCAAGTATGGAAGAGTTAACGGCCACCGTAAAATTCAACGCTGACAATGCTCGCCAGGCCAGCGAACTCGCACAGAGCGCTTCTGGTACGGCCAGCAAGGGTGGCAAACTGGTTAAAGACGTGGTGAACACCATGGAAGGCATTTCAGGCAGCTCGCGCAAAATTGCGGAAATCACCAGCGTGATTAACAGCATTGCTTTCCAGACCAACATCCTGGCGCTGAACGCGGCGGTAGAAGCTGCACGTGCAGGCGAGCAAGGGCGCGGCTTTGCCGTGGTAGCCAGCGAAGTACGTAACCTTGCGCAGCGCAGCGCCGGAGCTGCTAAAGAGATTGAAACGCTAATCGCAGACTCCGTTACGCGCGTCAATCAGGGCTCTAAACTGGTTGGTGAAGCGGGAAGTACTATGGACGAGATGCTGCAGGCGGTAGCGGAAGTGGTGGAAATCATGAAACAGATCGCCTCCGCTTCGGAAGAGCAAAGCAAAGGTATTTCACAAATCGGTACCGCTATTACCGAAATGGACAGCGTGACGCAGCAAAATGCCTCGCTGGTGGAAGAAGTCTCCACCGCGGCCAGCGCGCTGGAACGGCAGACCGAAGAGCTGACACTTTCTGTCTCGAAGTTCCGTTTGTCACCGGCCGCCGCGGCGTCGCCAGCACCTCACGTTAAGGCTGCGCCGATAAGTGCACGACCGGTGGCGGCAAAAGCCAGCGCCGACGAGTGGGTCTCTTTTTGATCCTGCTGTAGTCTGGGAAGAAGCGCCGTGACCCGGCGCTTTTTTTATGCCTGACGCGCGGCCAGCAAGCAGAGCTGTTCCGCCACCTGATAGGACTTCACAAAGGATGACACCGGTAAAAATTCAAACCTTGAATGAAAATTGTGCGCGCCGGTAAAAAAGTTGGGCGTTAACAGACCCCGGGCCGACAGCGCCGCGCCGTCAGTGCCTCCACGCATTGGCGTGACTTTCGCGGTAATATCTAACGCTTCCAGCGCGGCAAATAACAGATCGAGGGCTCGTCGATCTTCACCGATTGCGTTACTGATATTGCTGTAGATATCGCTTATATTGACCTCGACCTTGCCGGTTGGGTACTGCGCGGCAATCAAAGCGGCGACCTCGTTAATTCGCTGCTTGCGTTGCTCAAAGCCCGTCAGCCCGAAGTCGCGGATTGACGCCTTCAGTTTTGCCTCGCTCGCATTGGCCGTCATCTCGTTAAACCAGGTGTAGCCTTCGCGTCCGGCCGTATGTTCTGGGGTCTGACGACGGTCGAAATGGCTGATGAAATCCCAGGCCATCAGCAGGGGGTTAACCAGCACGCCTTTCCCTGACATTGGATGCGCTGGTACGCCGGTGAAACGGATATCCGCCGCCGCCGCGTTGAAATTTTCATACACCACTTCGCCTAACTCGCAGCAGTCGATGGTGTAAGCGAAATCAACGTTAAAGCGTTTCTCCAAATCCAGCGCTTTCGCGCCGCGCAGACCTATCTCCTCATCCGGTACAAAGGCAACGACAATATCGCCGTGCGTCGTGGCGTCACGGAGATTTTCCAGCAGCGTCATCACTACCGTCACGGCCGCTTTATTGTCAGCGCCCAACACGCTGGTGCCGTCGCTAAAGATAATTTCTTCATGCTGATAAGGGGCAATTTCCGGATGTTCGGCCACGCGAAGCCAGATCGCCTGTTCGCTGTTGAGGCAGATATCCTCGCCTTCAAAACGCAAAATCTGCGGGTGAATATGGGGCGAGAGGCCAACGTCGACAGTATCAATATGGGTAATAAAACCGATGCGCGGCGCGCCCGAAACCGTACCGGGCAGCACAGCTGTCACGGTCGCATGCTCATCGACTTCCACGTTTTGCAGTTGCAGCGTGCGTAACTCTTCCGCCAGCAGGTTAGCCAGCGTCTGCTGACCTGGCGTACTGGGCAGACTGGTTGCGGCAGCATCGCTCTGACTGGTAACGGCAAGATAGCGGAAAAAGCGGCGGGTTAACTGGTTTGCCAGGGGCTGAGACATAGACAATCCTGTGCTTAAGTGATGAAAGGGGGCGACTGCCCCCGCCGATTAGCAAACGCCGAAATCGCCATCTTCATGATAAAGATTAACCGAGCTGGCAGGTACCTCGAGCTCTTTTTTCTCGGCGTCATCCACTCTGACACAATAAAGCATTTCGCCTTTAACCTGCACCACCACCATTTTAGGGCCGCCGGTTTTACTTTGTACAACGTCGTCAGTTTTGAACATACTATTTCTCCTCTCGTTTTCTTCTATTAATGTTCAGTAAGTAAGCATTTGCAAGTGCCGTGTCAGCAAAGCGCTGAAAAGCCACTATACTTATCCTTCACGCAAAGCAAACAGGAGGATTTTGATGACTATTCATAAGAAAGGTCAGGCACACTGGGAAGGCGATATTAAGAAAGGTACGGGGACTATCAGTACCGAAAGCGGCGCGCTGAAAGAGCAGCCTTACGGTTTCAATACCCGCTTTGAAGGCAAGCCAGGTACTAACCCGGAAGAGTTAATCGGGGCGGCACACGCAGCCTGTTTTTCCATGGCGCTTTCGTTGATGTTGGGTAATGAAGGTCTGGTGCCGGAAAGCATTGATACCACGGCGGACGTCTCGCTGGATAAAGTCGGCGAAGGTTTTAAAATTACTAAAATCGCGCTGCAGAGCCAGATTGCCCTGCCAGGTGCCGACAGCGCTAAATTTGATGAAATTATCAATCAGGCCAAAGCCGGATGTCCAGTTTCCCAGTTAATGAATGCGGAAATTACGCTGGATTATAAGCTGAACTGATTTATTTTGATACCCTGCCTCCCGGCAGGGTATTGTCTCTTTTCCCCTCCCTTAGTCAATCTTCCCGAATAAGCCAGTTACGGTGATACAGCGTGCCGATTTTTATTAAGTAAAAGCCTGCAAAAAAAGCCCCGCATAGATTTAATAATTTCCCCGTTTTATAAAGGCGGTTTATCAGGCGTCCCAAATGCTACTGCTCCATTGAAGATACGAGCGGGAAACGGGGTCAAAATTACCGGTAACATCAGTTATTTGTATGGATGAATAGCAGATGGAATTCCCTTTGCTATTTCATTGAAACAAGGTTAATAGTGGTTAGCCGGTCGGTTCCGCTCGAAGCTTCGCGGAATGATTAATAGCTGGTGCTGGCTTAATTTATTAATCAGAGGGGAAGGGGATGAAGCAATCGCTACAGAAAGGAATAATAGCTGCTGCGCTACTGACAGTTGCAACAAGCGCGACCGCGACTACGCTGGTATTCTGTTCGGAAGGATCGCCGGAAAATTTTAATCCGCAGCTTTATACATCGGGTACCAGCGTGGATGCCAGCGCAGCGACCATTTATAACCGGCTGGTGGATTTTAAACCCGGCACGACTGAACTTGTGCCAGCCCTTGCGGAAAGCTGGGATATTAGTGCTGACGGCACTGTTTATACCTTCCATTTACGCAAGGGGGTACGGTTTCAGAGCAACCGCTATTTCCACCCCAGTCGGGATTTCGGCGCGGACGACGTTATTTTCTCTTTTATGCGGCAAAAAGATCCGCAGCATCCTTATCACAACGTTTCCGGCGGCACCTATGCCAACTTTGAAAGTCTGGAATTTGGCTCGCTGATCAAAAGTATCGAAAAACAAGACGATCATACCGTACGCTTTACGTTATCCCATGCTGAAGCGCCGTTTCTGGCCGATCTGGCGTGGTATTTCGCCTCTATCCTTTCGGCTGACTATGCCGAGGCCATGCTGAAAGCGGGCACGCCGGAAAAGGTCGACAGCGATCCCCTCGGTACCGGGCCTTTTGCCCTGGTGCAGTATCAGAAAGATTCACGCATCCTTTATCGCGCTTTTCCTGACTACTGGCAGGGCAAAGCGAAGCTGGATCGGCTGGTTTTCGCCATTACGCCAGATGCCTCGGTCCGTCTCGCCAAGCTGACCAAAAATGAATGTCAGGTCATGCCTTTTCCCAATCCGGCAGATTTGCCGAAAATACGGGCGGACAGCAACCTGGTTGTACAAAAAAAATCCGGGCTTAACACGGGTTTCCTGGCGTTTAACACTCAGAAATCGCCGACGAATGACGTTCGGGTCCGGCAGGCGCTGGCGATGGCGATCGATAAACCCGCTATCATTGATGCTGTTTTTCAGGGCACGGGGACGGTAGCGAAAAATTTGCTGCCGCCTGATGTCTGGGGTGCCGCCAGCGATCTGCAGGATTATTCATACGATCCGCAGCGAGCGAAAGCGCTGTTAAAAGAGGCGGGCGTGGCACCGGGCACGACCATACAGCTCTGGGCAATGCCGGTGCAGCGGCCTTACAATCCAAATGCGCGCCGTATGGCGGAAATGATTCAGGCTGACTGGCAGAAAGTGGGCATCAATGCCCATATCGTGACGTTTGAATGGGGCGAGTACTTACAACGAGTTAAAAGCGGCGAGCATCAGGCGGCTCTGATGGGGTGGACCACCGCGACGGGCGACCCGGATAATTTCTTCGGACCGTTATTCAGCTGTACCGCAGCGAAAGGTGGATCGAATTCAGCTAAGTGGTGTTACCAGCCGTTCGAGACGCTAATTACCCAGGCGCGCGCCGAGCAGGATCGTCAAAAACGCATTGTCCTTTATCGTCAGGCGCAGCAGATTATGCATGATCAAATGCCGGCGGTGATGATTGCCCACTCCACTATTTTTGAACCGGTGCGCAAAGAGGTCACGGGCTACCAGATCGATCCTTTTGGCAAACATCTTTTCTGGCAGGTCGATTTGAAATAGCCGCTGTCTATCGACGCGGAAGCGGGCTCATTCACAGCAAATGCACCCGCTGTATTTCTCAGATCTTCAAAGACGTCTTTGGCAGACGTTAACCCGGTACCCCTGCTGACGATATGTGGACCGCGTCACGTTACCGCTGTGATACCCGCAGCAGGAGCAGGTGGTTACGACAGCGTCAGTTTCTGCGGTATTGTTGATGATGTCGTAGGGCACACGCAGCGGCAGAGGTAGTCGTTCCCGGTCGCCACACACGTGAGAAACCTGTTGATTAGTTACAACAGGCTCTATTTAAGAGAAATAAGGGAAAGACAGTGATGCCATCCAGGTAAAAACTCAACCGGTCTGGTAGTGACACTGCTAATATGACCAACTGATAAAAGAATTCGACGTTCAGGGTGTGGCAGTCGGATTTATTGATGACGGGATGGCACTGACGGTGAAACAGGGCAAATGGTGTTGAGCATCCGGTCAGCCGTGGCACAGGCTGAGCGCACGCGGATCCTGGATCACACGAATGAGGGCAGGAAGCGAGGCGATAACAAATTTGGCTACAGGCGTTCTGTAGACAGGCGTATTGTGCAGGCACTTCACCAGAAAGGCATCGGGGCGACGGAAATAGCCCGTCAGCCTGCTATTGCGCGTTTTGCGGTTTATAAAATTCTGAAAGGCGAAAAGGTCGCATAAAACGACCTTTCTTTAAATTATAACGACATGATAGTATAAATTTTATATTTCACGTCATATTTCAAGCGCCAGTTATTGAGGGCGTTTAGCGAGTTTCGGGCATTGCGAAGACCATTTTACAAATTTGGCATGGTAGACAGAGTCATCGTTGCTGACGAAAGAGACTTCGCCTTCTTTAGCGCCTTCCTTCAGCGTTCCCAGCAAATCTGCCTGCACCGTACGCTCATCAAACTCCTTGCCTTTTTTATCAAATGCTTTGTAGCAGCCCACGAAACCAGTTAATTCAATCGGCTGCTTACTATTGGTATATACAACCACCTTGAACGTTTTTTCGTATTTCGGTTGTCCTTCAACGACCACCGTCCCCTCGGAGGATGGGATAGCCTGAATGATCAATTTATTATTCACATCTTCAGCTGCTACGGATGAAAATGAGAGTAAAACAAGCGAAGAAAGAAGAACTGTACATACCTTTTTCATTGAACGAATCCTTTCGTGAGACACGGGTGATTTATAGCGCAATCAGTTTACGTGCTTTAACCTAAATACCAACTTAATGGTTATTGAGTTCTGTAACGTAATCTGTGGCAATGAGTCCCCCACTTGTGACATAGCTTCGTGGGAGATAATTTTATGACGTTGCCCCTCAACCTTAACGGGAGTGTTCGTTTCCCTGAGCGTCCGACCCCGTATAGCGCGGGTCAGGAACGAGGGTGGGCAGTTATGTCAGTAAAGGCCTGGCCGTCATCGCTTTCACCGCCGCCATACAGGCGCAATAATGTTTAAATTAAAGCGCTCTGGCAGGTAACAGCCCCCCTTTATGATAAAGGCGGCATTGCCAATATCCCGTTTCT
>NZ_DALZCD010000044.1:0-2923 GCF_031978025.1 Erwinia sp. | reverse complement strand
TCATCCACCGCCCGCAACGTGATGCCAATAAACAGCGTATGCAACTGCTTAATCAGTAACCTTCTACCGACCTTTATCAGCCACCGGCCCGCATGCCCTGAGAGAGGCTGCCGATCGTAAACAGGCCGGCTGCCGATCGCCAGACTTTGCCTGAAGGGTCAGCTCATCAGCGAGTAAAAAATAGCGGAAATCGCCACCAAACCCATCAACATCACGAAAACATTGCTAAAGTGGCCGCGATATTGCTGCATCGCCGGGATCTTACGCAGCGCATAAACAGGCATTAAAAACAGGATCATGGCGATTACCGGGCCGCCAAGCGTTTCGATGATACCCAGGATGCTGGGGTTCAGCGTGGCGATAACCCAGCAGGTAAGCAGCATAAACAGCGCCGTCAGGCGATTAAGTTTTTTCGGCTCTATCTCTTTTCCGACGCCGCGCAGCGATTTGATTATGATGCCGTTAAAACCTTCACGAGCGCCCAAATAGTGTCCCAGGAAAGATTTAGTAATAGCAATGATGGCGATAATGGGGGCCATCCAGGCAATAACCGGCGCGTTAAAATGATTGGCCAGATAAGAAAGTATGGAAATATTTTGTGCCTTAGCCGCAGCCAGATCGGCAGGTGTCAGGCTCAGCACGCAGCTGAAGACAAAGAACATGACCGTCACTACCATCATGCCGTGTGCGCGAGCCAGAATGGCGGAACACTTTGGCCCGGCATCCGCACCATACTCTTTGCGTTTGGCAACCGCAAAGGAAGAGATAATTGGCGAGTGGTTAAAAGAAAACACCATTACCGGGATAGCCAGCCAGAGTGTCAATAGCAGGTTGCCAGGGCTGATAGCATCGAAAGAGAGGGTGTTCAGCGTGGCGCTGTTCCAGCGAGGGATCAGATAAACGGCTAACACCACCAACGCGATAACAAAGGGATAAACCAGTACGCTCATCGCTTTCACAATTGCCTGTTCGCCAAACCGCACGATAGCCATCATTGCCACAATTAACAGCAGCGACAGCACCATGCGCGGCGGGCTGGTCACGCCCAGTTGGTGCGTCAGGAAACTCTCTACGGTATTGGTTATCGCCACGCTATATACCAGCAGAATAGGGTAAATAGCTAAAAAATAGAGCAGGGTAATTAACTGACCCGCGCCGCGACCAAAATGTTCTTCCACCACTTCAGTGATATCCCCGTCAGGATTCTTGCCTGACAGGACAAAACGGGTCAGGCCACGGTGGGCGTAATAAGTCATAGGGAAAGCAAGGATGGCCATAATAATCAACGGAATCAATCCGCCAACGCCTGCATTGATCGGCAGGAAAAGTACGCCTGCGCCGATAGCTGTGCCGTACAGTCCCAACATCCAGACGGTATCGGTTTTACGCCATGTCGCGGCGGCAAGCGGTTCTGATGTGGCCTGCGGGATCTGCATTGTTCTCTCCATTTAAAATAATATGCTATAGGTTGCCGGACATTTAAAATTAATAATGGGCTATTCCGTTAAATGCGTGATATTGAACTACCCTGGCGGCGGCAAGCAAACTACCCTGAATGAGCCGGATAAACAGTGATCCCGGTCGCGCATCAGAAATTAAAAAGTCTTAATGTCTGTTTCACTCTTTTTGTTAAGCGTGGGGGCTGCTAATGGGTTTTTTATTATCGGGGTTTAAAAGTAGCGGAGGGAATACTTTACACGATGCAAAATGAATTAAGGAGGGCAGGCAGGTTTATTATAAAATTAAGAATACATAATCAGATAAAATAAAGAATAAATACACACTATTTTTATCACTTAGCCTGCCTTCAGGTAACATATGCTTATTCTTAAATACTTTTCATAATCATAAAGGCTGTCCACGTCGCCAGAGCGATGCAGCCATTTTAAGAACAAACAGGCTTTTCTGCAGGTACCCTCTGCATACGGGGCCGGTAAGAAAAAGGAGAGAGCACAGAAAAAAAAGCAGATTAAAGATAACGGCTGGCTATTTATGGCCTGACCATGCGCTATCTGGGCATGTCGATGGTAGATATTGAGTCGGAAATCCGCTGGAATGCGGTTGCCGGTACGGAAGTGTGCCAGCGCTGGTGGCGGTCGATGTGTGAACTGATGCCGTCGAATTCGGATTGCAGCCCCCTCAGCGAAGAGCTGAAAGACGTTTTCTTCCTGCCATAAAACCATGGGCGGACGCGGGTCTGCCCATTATCCTCTGCCGCCTTTTCTGAGCATCATTCATATTCTTACCAGGTGCAGGATAACTCACAGGCCTGGTATTGAAACTTTTTCATAAAAACGGCCGGATCGAGCAGGCTATAAATAAAAATCCCGACTTTACGCCGGGATCTCATCATTCAGCCGACCTGCTAGTTGATTCGCAGCTGCGGATAGCGCTTCATGCTCCAGGCACACCAGCCCAGCGAAAAGAGGCCGATAGCGCCGCCGACATAGCCAATGTGTTCCATGCCCAGATACAGGCTCACCTGATTGCCCAGCAGCGCGCCGCCGCCGATGCCCAGGTTGTAGATGCCTGACATCAGTGACATGGCCACGTCGGTCGCATCCGGCGCCAGCGTCAGGACTCTGACCTGAACCGCCAGGCCGATGATCATCATCGACATGCCCCAGATGACGCACAGTGTCGAAATCGCAACGGTATGCGTCGCCGCGATTAACAGCGCCAGCATACAGACAGAGACCAGCGTAATGGCGGCCAGCAGAAATGTGGCCGGAAACTTGTTGCCCAGCGCGCTAAACAGCACGCTGCCGATAATGCCTGCCGCGCCGAAAATCAGCAGCAGGAACGTAGTAAAGTTCCCGCCCATAAGGGCTACGGCCTGAATAAACGGCTCTATATAGCTGTAGGCCGTGTAGTGGGCTGTCACGATCAGCACTATCAGTAAGTACAGCGACACCAGGGCAGG
>NZ_DALZCD010000043.1:0-20936 GCF_031978025.1 Erwinia sp. | reverse complement strand
ACCGCCACGTTTTTATCAGAAAGATGCGGGAAATTTTTCATCGCTTCCTCAATACCGATCAAATGCGCTGGATTGTGCAGCGGGGCAAAAGAGGAAGCGTCTTTAATGCCCTGAACAATGTCCTGATCGATGACCACGGATTGGCTCAGCTTTTCGCCCCCGTGCACAATACGGTGACCTATTGCAGTAATTTGTGCAGACAGGGCCGGTTTTTGTGCCAGAATAGTTTTAACGATAAAGTTAAGCGCTTCACTGTGAGCTGCGCCAGCGCCCAAAGTGGCTTCCTGTTTTTCGCCTTCCAGTTTCCACTTAATGCGCGCGTCGGGCAGATGGAAACATTCGGCTAAACCGGAAAGATATTCGTCGCCGTTTGCGGGATCAAGAATGGCGAATTTTAACGAAGAGCTACCGCAGTTCAAAACCAGAACTAACTTACTCGACATGGTAGATCCTATTGGTTGAGGGTGGCGAAAAAAAACTCAATCAGACTATCAGCGTAGCGCATGAAAGCTGGTACATTATGATGAACATCATGCTGTCGGTATAATTTGTCCGAAAGCAAAAAAATTTCATAAAAGTCTAAAGATTTTTTGAATTGGTGCACGCCGACCCCTGTCAGCCAGGCAGAGTCGCAGCAAGCATGTAACAGCCATTCAACAATCGCGCACAGGATAACCAGAGTGCCTTGTAAAGACAAAATTTTTTGAATGGTGTCAGGTAAAGTTGTTACATGGTATTTTTTGTTTAATTTTTATCCGTGAAGTTGAGGTCAACCATGGCAAATGAATCCGGCACTGTCGGTTGGTTCAAGCTGTTTCAGAACGGGCAGCATTATATGAAGACGTGGCCTGCCGACAAGCGCCTCGCGCCGCTGTTTCCGGAAAACAGAGTCTCTACGGCGACGCGCTTCGGCATCCGTTTTATGCCGCCGCTGGCTATCTTCGCCATGACCTGGCAGATTGCCCTGGGGGGCCAGCTCGGCCCTGCGGTGGCGACTGCGCTGTTTGCCTGTAGCCTGCCGATGCAGGGCTTGTGGTGGTTGGGCAAGCGTTCCGCCACGCCTTTACCTCCTGCGCTGCTGAGCTGGTTTCACGAAATGCGCGAAAAACTGCAGGCGGCTGGCCAGGCGCTGGCCCCTGTAGAAGGCAAACCTACCTATCAGGCGCTGGCGGACGTGCTGAAACGCGCTTTCAAACAGCTCGACAAAACTTTCCTCGACGATCTTTGAGGACGGCAGGCTTCGCCGTCACGGCGGCGAAAAACTGCTCTGCATCAAAGAAGTCGCGTTTTGCTGTGCCTCGCCACAGCGCGTTGTGCGATCTTTAACCCTCTTTTCATTTTGTCCACCGCGACACCAGGAGTTAATGATGGAAATGACCCACGCACAGCGTTTGATCCTCTCTAATCAGTACAGGCTGATGAGCCTGCTGGATCCTGATAACCTCGAGCGCTACCACCGTCTGCAAACCATCGTCGAACGAGGCTATGGCCTTCAAATGCGCGAGCTGGACGGGGAATTCGGCGAGCTGCCGGAAGCCGTCTGCCGTAACCTGATTGATGTGATGGAAATGCACCACGCGCTGCACGTGTCCTGGACAAATCTGAAAGATTGCGGAGGAATCGAAGCGCGCCGCATAGCGTTTTTAGGCTTTGACGCCGCTACCGAGGCGCAATTTCTCGGTTACGTGCGGTTTATGGTACAGATTGAAGGCCGCTACACTCAGTTTGATGCGGGCAGCCACGGCTTTAACGCCCAGACGCCAATGTGGGAAAAGTATCAACGAATGCTGGCTGTGTGGCACACTTGTCCAAGGCAGTATCATCTGAGCGCGAACGAGATCGCGCAAATCATCAACGCCTGAGAAGGAATATGGAGTGAAGTGTAAAGGTTTTCTGTTTGATTTGGACGGCACGCTGGTGGATTCTTTACCGGTAGTCGAACGCGCCTGGGTAAACTGGGCTTCGCAGCACGACATCGCAGCGGATGATGTGCTGAATTTCATCCACGGCAAGCAGGCTATCACCTCACTGCGTCATTTTATGGCCGGCGCGTCTGAAGAGGCCATTCAGCAGGAGTTTCTGGCGCTGGAAAAAACCGAAGCGGAAGATACCGACGGCATTGTGGCCTTACCGGGCGCGGTTGAGCTCCTCGCCACGCTCAATGAGCTACATATTCCGTGGGCTATCGTGACGTCAGGATCCGTTCCCGTTGCTTCGGCCCGTCGTAAAGCAGCTGGCCTGCCGGAACCGGAAATCTTCGTGACGGCTGAACGCGTGCAAAATGGCAAACCGGCACCGGATGCCTATCTGCTCGGTGCCCAGCTGCTGCAACTGGAGCCGGAAGAGTGTGTGGTGGTGGAAGATGCCGCCGCGGGCATCCTTTCCGGCCTTGCCGCCGGCAGTCATGTGATTGCCGTCAACGCGCCAGCCGGGTCGCCTCGTCTGGAAGAGGTCGACATGCAGCTCAGCTCGCTGGAAGAGCTGATCATCAACAAAAATGGTGATGGCACCATCGACGTACATCGAAAGCACTAACTTATGATTTAGCCCCGCATCCGCGGGGCTTTTTTATGGCATCCTTCCGCTGTTTTTACTCATAAGCGGGAAGCGAATGTGAATAACGAGCTTATCTGGGTGCTAAGCCTGTTGGCGATGGCGATCGTGCTGTTTGTCAGCGGTAAGGTGCGCATGGACGTTGTGGCGCTGCTGGTCATTATTGCCTTTGTGCTCAGCGGCACGCTGACCTTGCAGGAAGCCACGATGGGCTTCAGCGATGCCAATGTATTGCTTATTGCCGCGCTGTTCGTGATTGGCGAAGGGCTGGTAAGAACCGGCGTGGCGCTGAGAATGGGCGACTGGCTGATGAAAATGGCGGGGAGTAGCGAAGCAAAAATGCTGGCTTTGCTGATGCTGACCGTTGCAGGCCTGGGCGCGTTTATGAGCTCGACCGGCGTGGTGGCCATTTTCATCCCGGTGGTCATGAGCGTATCGGCAAAGATGAACCGCTCGCCGGGCAGGCTGATGATGCCGCTGAGCTTTGCAGGCCTGATCAGCGGCATGCTGACGCTGGTGGCCACGGCGCCTAATCTGGTTATCAATAGCGAACTGGTGCGGGAAGGGCTGGCAGGATTTGGCTTCTTTGACGTCACGCCGATTGGCCTGGTCGCGCTGCTGCTGGGCATTGGCTACATGCTTGTCGCGCGTTTCTGGTTGGGGGAGGCGGAAACCAAAACCGCCCGTAAGGGACAGGAACGCACTTTTCGGGATTTGATAAAAGATTACAGGCTAAGCGGCAGAGCGCGCCGTCTGGCCGTTCACCCGACGTCGTCGCTGATTGGTAAGCCGCTGGATGATTTGCGCCTGCGCGAGCGTTACGGCATCAATGTAGTAGGGCTGGAGCGCTGGCGTAAATTCCGACGGGTGATGGTGCCAGTGACCGGCTTAACGCAGTTTCGTGCCCGCGACGTCCTGCTGATCGATATGTCTGCCGCCGATATTGATATCCGTGAATTTTGCAGCGAATACCAGCTTGAACCGATGATCCTGCGCGGGGAATACTTTTCCGATCGCGCGCAGGATGTTGGTATGGCGGAAGTCCTGATTTTTCCCGATTCTGAATTACAGGGGAAAACGCTGCGGGAAAGCGCGTTTCGTACGCGTTACGGTGTAAGCGTGATCGGCATCCGTCGGCGTGGCGAAGTGCTGGAAGGCGTGCTGAGCGATCTGCCGCTGGAACAGGGTGACTGTTTGCTGGTGATCGGCGACTGGAAAAAAATCACTCAGCTACAGCAGCAAAAGCGGGATGTGCTGCTGCTCAGCCTGCCCGCCGAAGTAAAGGACGTAGCGCCCGCCAGCAGCCAGGCGCCGCACGCCCTTTTTTGCCTGGCACTGATGGTCGCCATGATGCTCACCAATGAAATTCCCAATCCTGTCGCGGCATTAATCGCCTGTCTGCTGATGGGCAAATTTCGCTGCATCGATATGGAAAGCGCCTATCGGGCGATCCACTGGCCGAGCATTATCCTGATTGTTGGTATGATGCCGTTTGCGCTGGCGCTGCAAAAAACCGGGGGCATTACGCTGATTGTGGACGGACTCATGGATGTGGCCGGCGGCTATACGCCGCACGTTATGCTGACCTGTCTCTTTATACTCTGCGCGACTATCGGCCTGTTTATTTCTAATACCGCCACGGCGGTGCTGATGGCACCGGTAGGGGTGGCAGCCGCGCATCAAATGGGCGTGTCGCCTTATCCTTTCGCGATGATTGTGGCGGTAGCGGCTTCCAGCGCCTTTATGACGCCGGTTTCAAGCCCGGTTAACACGCTGGTGCTGGGGCCGGGCGGCTACCGCTTCAGCGATTTTGTCAAAACGGGCGTGCCTTTTACGCTATTGATTATGGTGGTCAGCGTGCTGCTGGTGCCGCTGCTTTTTCCATTTTGAGTGCGGCTACAGCGATTCCTGACTGATTTCATCCAGCGAGAGGCTAAAGCTGGGCACGAAAACCTCCACAAAATAGTCCATTTCCGGGCTGCGCCGTTGGGTCAGCGTCTTCTCCAGCCGGGCTTTTGCCAGCTGGAACTCATGATTACCGGCGGCAAGCTCCTCCAGGCATTTCAGGTAGGCGCAGAGCGCGTCGGCCTGTTTAACGATCGCCGTCTCGTCTTCGCTGCGCTGCTGCTCATCCAGCAGCGGGCGCCAGGCGTCCTGCAGCTCTTCGGGCAGCATTTCAACCAGTTTTTGCTGCGCTATTTTTTCAATTTTCTTATATTCGTTAGCGATCTGCGCGTTGTAATACTTCACCGGCGTGGGCAAATCCCCCGTCAGGACCTCGCTGGCGTCATGGTACATCGCTATCAGCGCGATCCTTTCAGCGTTGAGGTTACCGTTGAATTTTTTATTTTTAATCACTGCCAGCGCGTGAGCCACCATAGCGACCTGCAGGCTGTGCTCGGAGACGTTTTCTGTGCGCACGTTGCGCATCAATGGCCAGCGGTTGATGAGTTTTAAACGGGAGAGATGGGCGAAAAAATGGCTTTGATTCATCGAGCGGTTTCCTGTGCCTGAAGACCAGAGCGGGAGAGGTTCCGCTCTGGCATCACAGTATAGCCGCTTCAGTTCATAGTTTGCAGCGATATTGGCCGACGCGAGACTACTGGCGATAGCCTTCCAGGAAACGACCAAACTTGCCGATAGCCATCGACAAATCGTTTACGTGAGGCAGGGTAACGATGCGCACGTGATCCGGCCATGGCCAGTTGAAGGCGCTGCCTTGAACCAACAGCACTTTTTCCTGCAGCAGAAAATCCAGCACCATTTTTTGATCGTCGTGGATATTAAATTTTTTGGCATCGATTTTTGGGAACATATAGAGCGCGCCGTCTGGCTTGACGCAGCTGACGCCCGGAATATCGTTAATCAGTTCCCAGGCACGCTGACGCTGTTCATACAGTCTGCCACCCGGCACAATAAACTCGCTGATACTCTGGTAACCGCCAAGCGCGGTCTGAATGGCATGCTGTGCGGGAACGTTGGCGCACAGGCGCATCGAAGCCAGCATCTCCAGCCCTTCGATATAGCCTTTAGCATGTTTTTTTGGCCCGTTCAGTACCATCCAACCCTGACGGAAACCCGCCACACGGTAAGTTTTAGAAAGACCGTTAAAGGTAATAGTCAACAGGTCCGGCGCCAGCGCGGCGATAGAGTGGTGCTGAGCGGCGTCATAAAGGATCTTGTCGTAGATTTCATCGGCGAAAATGATCAAATTATGCTGTCTGGCCAGCTCCACAACTTCCAGCAGCAGCTCCTTGCTGTAAACTGCGCCGGTTGGATTATTAGGGTTAATAATCACAATACCGCGGGTGCGTGGCGTAATTTTGCTGCGAATATCGTCCAGGTCCGGGAACCATCCAGCCGATTCGTCACACAAATAGTGTACGGCTTTACCACCGGATAGTGAAACTGCAGCCGTCCATAGTGGATAATCGGGTGCCGGCACCAGCATCTCATCACCGCTGTTCAGCAACGCCTGCATCGACTGGACGATCAGTTCAGAAACGCCGTTGCCGATATAGACATCCTCGACGGTAACTTCGCGCAGGCCGCGAGCCTGGTAATGCTGCACGATAGCTTTACGCGCCGAGTAAAGGCCTTTTGAATCACAATAGCCCTGTGCGCTCGGGAGGTTGCGAATGACATCAACCAGAATTTCATCAGGGGCTTCAAAACCAAAAGGCGCGGGATTGCCAATATTGAGCTTGAGGACTTTATTGCCTTCTTCTTCAAGGCGTCGGGCCTCTTTTAACACCGGGCCACGGATGTCGTAACAAACGTTATCGAGCTTGCTGGATTTATCAATTGGGGTCATTTCATTCGCCTTTGGCTGAGCCGCATTCCTGCCGTGGAAAAGTAAACCCGCACAATGTACTCCTCTCGCCAGCGCTTTTGAAGCCCGATAGCGGCTTTGTCCGGCGTGCTTGCGCGTTGATGGGAAGGCCGGAAAGAGGAATAGGTACGCCTCTGCTGCTTTTCGGAAGAGAAGGTTTAATAAAACTTACGCCTGCACGGGGCGCTGGTCTAAAGAAAAAAGCCCATTTTTTTTCCTGCAAAAAAACTTTTTTTGTCAGGTTAAGGTAAAATAAAGTGTATTGATACCAGGGTGAACTATTCAATATTCCTTAACTGAGTGCGCGGAAGTTGCTCGCCGTGCTGTTTGCGGCTTACGGTGAAAAGGCAGGAGAACATCCGCTGGAACGCGCTACAATTGCTGATATATTGTTACTAATTGATAAATTTTATCGCGCAAAGCGTGCAGAAGATGCGATTCACAATAAAAAATTATTTTACTGATAAGAATAATCGGATTTGGGCTTAAAAATTAATCGACAGTATGTCAGGATATCCTTCAGGAAAAGGTGCATCTGAGACGCCCGTTTCCCAAAGTATGTTTAGCTTGTTTTATCGCCATAAATGTTAAGTTTTTTTTACTATTAATTTGCCGTAACTACAGTGTACTGGCGCTTTATTTTTTTAGATGCGTCTTACACTGACCGCGCCGGGCTAAATTCGGCGGACGGCTGGGCGATAACAGAATCTAGCGACAGTGCTTGATGATCAACCTGACGCGCAGGTTTGCTGTACCAAACGTATACATCTGTCAGCGGCCTTGCGACGGTATCAGCCGGGCATATTGGGCCGCTGGGATAACACGTTTGTGATAGACGGTGATGACGAGCCACCAGGCCGCATTACTCACGGTTGCCTCTTTATCATTTTGATAAATAAGGCAATAACACCAGGGTAGTACTATCTTAAAAATCTTATAAAGTGAAGAAAACATGACCAGTGCAAATCGTCCAATTCTTAATCTCGATCTCGATCTGCTCAGAACGTTTGTGGCCGTCGCCGATCTGAATACCTTTGCAGCAGCTGCAGCAGCAGTCTGTCGTACACAGTCTGCCGTCAGTCAGCAGATGCAGCGTCTGGAGCAGCTGGTAGGTAAAGAGCTGTTCGCCCGACACGGCCGTAACAAGCTGCTGACCGAGCACGGTATCCAGCTGCTGGGCTATGCCAGAAAAATCCTGCGCTTTAACGATGAGGCCTGCACCTCACTGATGTACAGCAACATTCAGGGTGTGCTGACGATTGGCGCGTCTGACGATACGTCAGACACTATCCTGCCTTTCCTGCTCAACCGTGTGACTTCGGTTTATCCAAAACTGGCAATCGATGTTCGCGTTAAGCGTAATCCCTTCATGATGGAAATGTTGAATCAGGGCGAAGTCGATCTGGTTGTCACCACTTCCAGCCCGATGAACTTTACCTGGCAGGTGCTGCGTACTTCGCCAACGCTCTGGTATTGTGCGGCAGATTACGTGTTCCAGCGTGGAGAAGCTATCCCTCTGGTACTGCTTGACGAGCCAAGCCCTTATCGTGATATGGCTATCGATCACCTCAACGAGGCCGGTATCCCATGGCGCATCTCTTATGTTGCTTCTACGCTGGCTGCCGTGCGCGCTGCCGTTAAAGCAGGTCTGGGCGTCACCGCGCGTCCGGTTGAGATGATGAGTCCGGAGCTGCGCGTGATGGGGGCAGCAGAAGGCTTACCGATGCTGCCGGACACGGAATACCTGCTGTGCCGCAATCCGGAAAGCGACAACGAGCTGGCGCTGGCTATTTTTAATGCCATGGAGTCGAGCAACGATCCTTACAATCTGACCGCTACCGGTCAGGATCGCTCCGCTTTTGCGGATGAAGATGAGTAAAAAAAGGTTTTCTATAATCTTTTGATTTATCGTCAAAAATAATAAGTTACCTGTTTAAATAAGCTTTTCGGAACACGCTCTGTTTCGGAAAGCTTTTTTTATGGGTTTTTTACAGGATTCAAAGCCAGTTTCACCTGCCTTTTCCTTGTCGCTGGTTTAAAACAGACCAGTGTTCATTGCTGCCCTCTTCGACAGGCCATTTTCAGAAATTAAAAATCAGCCTGGATTGATTTTGCTCATTTCTGTTTGGCTATTTTTTTCTCATAAAGGCTAAAACCGTGTGCTGGATCAAAAAAATAACCCCTTTAAGGGGAAGGAAATACAGACAATTCCTGCCAAAATAACCCGTGTTAAAACCGCGATCCATGCAGGGAAATACCCGCTACACTTTAGTGCAGGGTCGATCACTGACACGATTTAGCGCAATATTTGCGCACCAAATGTTAAATAAATGCTACTTGTGTAAAATAACCTACAGATACTTTTATGAAAGTTGACAGAAGGTTATGTAAAGGAGTAAAAAACCCCATAAAATTGCTGCTTAATCAACAAAGACAGCATAGTTTATCTGGTTTTTTATTTTTCCCCTTGAATCGAGGCTTCAGCCAACTGCCGTGCATGAGAGCAGCCCCTGACGCCCCTTTATTGAGTTAAGCAGAGTGTATGTCAACAACCACTGAAGTCGTCGCTCATCACTGGGCGTTTGCCGTATTTCTTATCGTCGCCATAGGTCTGTGCTGTGCAATGTTGGCCGGAGCGTGGTTTCTGGGCGGAAAAGCGCGCGGAAGATACACAAATACCCCTTTTGAGTCCGGCGCCGCGCCGGTCGGTACCGCTAAGCTGCGCATGTCCGCCAAGTTTTATCTGGTGGCAATGTTCTTCGTCATTTTTGACGTGGAAGCGCTCTATCTGTACGCATGGTCGACCGCCATCCGCGAGAGCGGCTGGATCGGCTTTATCGAAGCCACCATCTTTATTTTGGTACTGCTTGCCGGGCTGGTTTATCTGGTGCGGATCCGCGCGCTGGACTGGGCTCCTGCACCTCGCCGTGTGGTAGCCAAAACAACCACCGTTTCGCATTCCCATCGTCACACGCAGTAAAAGCGAGGCATAACAATGGATTATACGCTAACCCGCGCAGACCCAAACGGCGATAACGATCGCTACCCGCTGCAGAAGCAGGAGATCGTTACCGACCCGCTGGAAAAGCACGTTCATCAAAGCGTTTATATGGGCAAGCTCGAACACGCTTTGCACGATATGGTGAACTGGGGACGTAAAAACTCTCTGTGGCCGTTTAACTTCGGCCTTTCCTGTTGTTACGTAGAAATGACAACTTCCTTTACCTCCGTGCACGACGTGGCGCGATTTGGTTCCGAAGTTATCCGCGCCTCGCCTCGCCAGGCCGATTTCATGGTGGTAGCCGGTACGCCTTTTACCAAAATGGCCCCGGTGATTCAGCGTCTTTACGATCAGATGTTGGAACCTAAGTGGGTCATTTCGATGGGGGCCTGCGCCAACTCCGGCGGCATGTACGATATCTATTCCGTGGTGCAGGGCGTAGACAAATTCCTGCCGGTTGACGTTTATATTCCTGGCTGTCCGCCGCGCCCCGAAGCCTATATGCAGGCGCTGCTGCTGCTGCAGGAATCGATCGGTAAAGAGCGCCGCCCGCTTTCCTGGGTCGTCGGCGATCAGGGCGTTTATCGCGCCAACATGCAGTCCGAACGTGAAAGGAAGCAGGGCGAACGCATTGCGGTCACCAACTTGCGCACCCCGGACGAAATTTAAGAGTTAATGGACAAGGCCCATTCAGCACGCAGAAAAAAATAATACGCGGGCGGCCTGTCCTGACGCCAATACTGAGTGCCTGTCGACAGGCCCACATGGTGAACGACCTATGACAGATTTAACCACGCAAGATCTCGCTCAGCCTGACTGGCAAACCCGTGATCACCTGGATGATCCGGTGATCGGCGAATTGCGTAACCGTTTTGGGCCAGATGCCTTTACCGTTCAGCCAACCCGTACCGGCATTCCGGTGGTTTGGGTGAGACGCGAACAATTATTGGAAATCATCACGTTTCTGCGCAAGCTGCCGAAGCCCTACGTCATGCTGTACGATTTACACGGCATGGATGAACGCCTGCGCACACATCGCGCCGGCCTGCCGGCAGCAGATTTCTCCGTTTTCTATCACCTGCTGTCCATTGAACGCAATCGCGACATCATGCTCAAGGTGGCACTGTCCGAAAACGATCTGCACGTGCCTACCATCACCAAAATTTTCGCCAATGCCAACTGGTACGAGCGCGAAACCTGGGAGATGTTTGGGATTACCTTTGATGGCCACCCGCACCTGACGCGCATCATGATGCCGCAAACGTGGGAAGGCCATCCGCTGCGTAAAGACTATCCGGCGCGTGCGACCGAGTTCGATCCCTTCGAGCTGACGAAGCAGAAAGAAGATCTGGAAATGGAGGCGATGACCTTCAAACCGGAAGAGTGGGGGATGAAGCGCGGTACCGCCAACGAGGACTTTATGTTCCTCAACCTCGGGCCTAACCACCCCTCTGCGCATGGTGCTTTCCGTATTATTCTGCAGCTGGACGGCGAAGAGATCGTCGACTGCGTACCGGATATCGGCTATCACCATCGCGGCGCGGAAAAGATGGGCGAACGCCAGTCCTGGCATAGCTACATTCCCTATACCGACCGTATTGAATACTTGGGCGGTTGCGTAAACGAGATGCCTTACGTGCTGGCTGTAGAAAAGCTGGCGGGTATTAAAGTGCCTGAGCGCGTGGACGTTATTCGCGTAATGCTCTCTGAACTGTTCCGTATCAACAGTCATCTTCTTTATATCTCTACGTTTATTCAGGACGTTGGTGCTATGTCGCCGGTGTTCTTTGCCTTTACCGACCGCCAGAAAATCTATGATGTGGTCGAAGCGATTACCGGTTTCCGTATGCATCCGGCCTGGTTCCGTATCGGCGGCGTGGCGCACGATCTGCCGAAGGGCTGGGATCGTCTGCTGCGCGAATTCCTTGACTGGATGCCGAAGCGCCTGAAGGCCTACGAGCAAACGGCGCTGAAAAACTCCGTGCTGATTGGCCGTGCCAAAGGCGTCTCTGCCTACAACATGGAGGAGGCGCTGGCCTGGGGCACCACCGGTGCTGGCCTGCGTGCGACCGGCCTGGATTTTGACGTGCGTAAATGGCGACCTTATTCCGGCTACGAAAACTTTGATTTTGAAGTGCCGATCGGTGACGGCATCAGCTGCGCCTACACCCGCGTAATGCTGAAAATGGAAGAGATGCGCCAGAGTATGCGCATTCTGGAACAGTGCCTGAAAAACATGCCGGAAGGGCCGTTTAAAGCCGATCATCCGCTGACCACGCCGCCGCCAAAAGAGCGTACGCTGCAGCATATTGAAACGCTGATCACCCACTTCCTGCAGGTTTCGTGGGGCCCGGTTATGCCGGCCAATGAATCTTTCCAGATGATTGAAGCCACCAAAGGGATCAATAGCTACTATCTGACCAGTGACGGCAGCACCATGAGCTACCGCACCCGCGTGCGCACGCCAAGCTTCCCGCATCTGCAGCAGATCCCTTCCGTCATCAACGGCAGCCTGGTATCCGATCTGATCGTTTATCTGGGCAGTATCGATTTTGTAATGTCAGACGTGGACCGCTAATTATGCACGATCAAAGAATTGCGATCGAAACGATCGAGCCTTCAGATGCTTTCGTCCTGAGTGCGACAGAGCATGATGCGATAGAACAGGAAAAGCACCATTACGAAGATGCGCGGGCGGCGTCGATTGAAGCGCTGAAAATCGTGCAGAAACAGCGCGGCTGGGTGCCCGATGGGGCTATCAGCGCCATTGCTGATGTGCTGGGCATTCCGGCCAGTGACGTAGAGGGCGTGGCCACGTTTTACAGCCAAATCTTCCGCCAGCCGGTTGGCCGCCACGTTATTCGCTACTGCGACAGCGTGGTTTGCCATATTACCGGCTATCAGGGTATTCAGGCCGCGCTGGAAGCTAACCTGAACATCAAGCCGGGGCAGACCACGGCGGACGGCCGCTTTACGCTGCTGCCAACCTGCTGCCTGGGCAACTGCGACAAAGGCCCAACGATGATGGTGGATGAAGACACGCATGTGCATCTTACGCCGGAAAACATTGTCACTTTACTGGAGCAGTATCAATGACCATTAAAGAGATTGTTCGTACTGCAGAGACGCACCCGCTGACCTGGCGTATGCGCGACGATAAGCAGCCGGTTTTTCTTGATGAATATCGCAGTAAAAACGGCTATGCCGGAGCAGAAAAAGCGCTGAAAGGCATGGCACCTGATGAAATCGTGGCACAGGTAAAAGACTCTGGCCTGAAAGGACGTGGCGGCGCAGGTTTCTCTACCGGCCTGAAGTGGAGCCTGATGCCGAAAGACGAATCCATGAACATCCGTTACCTGCTGTGTAACGCTGATGAGATGGAGCCAGGCACCTATAAAGACCGTCTGCTGATGGAGCAAATGCCGCATCAGCTGGTAGAAGGGATGCTGATCAGCGCCTTTGCGCTGAAAGCGTATCGCGGCTACATCTTCCTGCGTGGTGAATATATTGAGGCGGCCGTCAACCTCCGTCGCGCTATCGCTGAAGCTACCGAAGCGGGTTATCTGGGCAAAAACATTTTGGGCACCGGCTTTGATTTTGAGCTGATGGTGCATACGGGTGCTGGCCGCTATATCTGTGGCGAAGAAACCGCGCTGATTAACTCGCTGGAAGGCCGCCGCGCTAACCCTCGTTCCAAGCCACCTTTCCCTGCGTCTGCAGGTGCATGGGGCAAGCCGACCTGCGTCAATAACGTGGAAACGCTCTCCAACGTGCCGGCCATCCTGGCTAACGGCGTTGACTGGTATAAGAACATCTCTAAAAGTGAAGATACCGGCACCAAAATGATGGGCTTTTCCGGCAGGGTGAAAAACCCGGGCGTTTGGGAGCTGCCTTTCGGCACCACGGCGCGTGAAATTTTGGAAGATTACGCGGGCGGTATGCGCGACGGTCTGAAATTTAAGGCGTGGCAGCCTGGCGGAGCAGGGACTGACTTTCTCACCGAATCGCATCTGGATCTGCCGATGGAATTCGCCAGCATCGGCAAAGCGGGCAGCCGTCTTGGTACCGCGCTGGCGATGGCGGTCGACCATGAAATCAATATGGTTTCGCTGGTGCGCAACCTGGAAGAGTTTTTCGCACGTGAGTCGTGCGGCTGGTGTACGCCGTGCCGCGATGGTCTGCCGTGGAGCGTAAAAATTCTGCGTGCGCTGGAGCGTAAAGAGGGCCAGCCGGGCGATATCGAAACCCTGCTGCAGCTTTGCCGTCAGCTTGGTCCTGGAAAAACGTTTTGTGCACACGCGCCGGGCGCGGTAGAGCCGCTGCAAAGCGCCATCAAATATTTCCGTGAAGAGTTTGAAGCCGGTATGGCACCGCAGGTTTACAGCAACGCGCACGCTATCGCCGGTATTCAGGCGAACCTGCTGAAGGCTCGCTGGTAGACAAATAATCAGCGAATAAAAGTATCGCTAATTTTACCCAACAGATTTCAGGTTGCAGCAAGAAAAGGTCTCTCCCGAAGCGTCATTCAGACAGCGATTGGGATAAGAGAACGACACTAACGCCGCTGCAGCCTGAAAGATGAAAGGTAAAAAAGAATTGTGTTTAACGCTCGGTTTCGAGCCTTACTTGAGCAATTTCACTATGGCTACAATTCATGTAGACGGTAAAGAATACGACGTCGACGGCGCGGACAACCTGCTGCAGGCTTGCCTCTCGCTCGGCCTCGATATTCCTTATTTTTGCTGGCATCCGGCGCTCGGTAGCGTAGGTGCCTGCCGCCAGTGTGCGGTAAAGCAATTCCAGAATGCCGAAGATACCCGTGGTCGCCTGGTGATGTCCTGTATGACGCCAGCTTCCGACGGCACGTTTATTTCTATCGACGACGGCGAAGCGAAAGAGTTCCGCGAAAGCGTGGTGGAATGGCTGATGACCAACCACCCGCACGACTGTCCGGTCTGTGAAGAGGGCGGTAACTGTCATCTGCAGGATATGACCGTGATGACCGGCCACAGTTTCCGCCGTTATCGCTTTACCAAACGTACCCACCGCAATCAGGATCTCGGCCCGTTCATCTCGCACGAAATGAACCGCTGTATCGCCTGCTATCGCTGCGTGCGTTACTACAAAGATTACGCGGACGGCACGGATCTGGGCGTATATGGCGCGCACGATAACGTCTATTTTGGCCGCCCGGAAGATGGCGTGCTGGAGAGCGAATTCTCCGGGAACCTGGTGGAAATCTGTCCTACCGGCGTCTTTACCGATAAAACCCACTCGGCGCGTTATAACCGTAAATGGGATATGCAGTATGCGCCAAGCATCTGTCAGCAGTGCAGCGTCGGCTGCAACATCAGTCCCGGCGAGCGTTACGGCGAACTGCGTCGTATCGAAAACCGCTACAACGGCACCGTAAACCAGTACTTCCTGTGTGACCGTGGCCGCTTCGGTTATGGCTACGTGAACCTGAAGGATCGTCCACGCCAGCCGATGCAGCGTCGCGGTAATGACTGGATTGCCCTTAATGCTGAGCAGGCGATGCAGGGTGCGGCGGACGTGCTGCGCCAGGCGAAAAAAGTCATTGGTATCGGGTCACCACGTGCCAGCGTTGAAAGCAACTTCGCGCTGCGTGAACTGGTTGGCGCGGAAAATTTCTCTACCGGCATTCCGGCTGGCGAGCAGGCTCGTCTGGAGCTGATGCTGAAAGTCCTGCGTGAAGGCGGCATCCATACCCCAGCGCTGCGCGAAATTGAAAGTTACGACGCCGTCCTTGTGTTGGGCGAAGATCTGACTCAGGTTGGTGCACGCATTGCGCTCTCCGTGCGTCAAGCCGTTAAAGGCAAAGCGCGCGAGATGGCGGCAGCGCAAAAAGTCGCCGACTGGCAGATTGCCGCGATCATGAATATTGGTCAGCACGCCAGGCACCCGCTGTTTGTGACCAACGTGGACGAAACCCGCCTGGATGATATCGCTGCATGGAGCTACCGTGCGCCGGTGGAAGATCAGGCACGGGTGGGCTTTGCTATCGCTAATGCGCTCGATGAAGCGGCGCCGGCAGTAGAAGGCCTCGATCGTGAACTAAGCGGTAAAATCGACGTGGTGGTGCAGGCGCTGGCTGGCGCGAAGAAACCACTAATCATTTCTGGCGTACACGCGGGCAGCGAGGCGATGATTCAGGCCGCCGCTAACGTGGCCAGAGCGTTGAAAGGACGCGGTTCAGACGTCGGCATTACGCTGCTGTCCGGCGCGGCTAACAGCGTCGGGCTGGGCATGATGGGCGGCAAGCCGCTGGATGCGGCGCTGGACGAGCTGGAAAATGGCTCTGCCGATGCCGTTATCATCATGGAAAACGATCTCTATCGCCATGCGCCGAAAGCGCGGGTCGATGCCGCGTTAGCCAATACGCCAAACGTCATCGTTATCGATCATCAGCGTACGATGACGATGGAAAAAGCGGGCCTGATCCTGTCTACCGCCAGTTTTGCGGAAAGCGATGGCACCGTGGTTAATCAGGAAGGTCGCGCGCAGCGCTTCTTCCAGGTTTACGATCCGTCTTATTACGACGACAAAATCCAGATGCTGGAAAGCTGGCGCTGGCTGCACTCGCTTCAAAGCACCATCAGCAGCCGTGAAGTGGACTGGACGCAGCTCGATCACGTCATCGATGCCTGCGTAGCCGCGCTGCCGCAGCTGGCTGGCATTAAAGATGCTGCACCGGACGCCAGCTTCCGTATTCGTGGTCAGAAACTGGCTCGCTCGCCAATCCGCGCCAGTGGCCGTACCGCGGCTCGTGCCAATATCAGCGTGCACGAACCGCGCCAGCCGCAGGATAAAGACACTATGTTCGCTTTCTCTATGGAAGGGAACAACCAGCCGAGCGCGCCTCGTTCGCAAATTCCGTTTGCCTGGGCACCAGGTTGGAACTCACCTCAGGCCTGGAACAAGTTTCAGGATGAAGTGGGCGGCAAACTGCGCTTCGGCGATCCGGGTGTGCGCCTGTTTGAAGCGGGCGAGGGTCAGCTTGACTGGTTCACCACCGTGCCGGAAGCCTTTACGGGCAAAGAAAACGGCTGGCGCGTCGCACCTTATTTCCATCTGTTCGGCAGTGAGGAAATGACCCAGCGTTCACCGGTATTCCAGCAGCGTATGCCGCTGCCTTACGTGGTGGTTAACCCGCAAGATGCGGCGAAACTGGGCGTGAACGCAGGGGCGACGGTCGCTTTCCGCTGTGCCGGAGAAACGCTGCGTCTGCCGGTTCGCTTCTCGCCTGCTTTGCAGGCAGGGCAGGTGGGGTTACCGTTAGGCTTGCCGGGCGTTCCGCCGTTCCTGCTGGGAGCGAATATTGAGGATCTGCAGGAGGCAACGCTATGAACTGGCTGACACCGGAAGTTATTGATGTACTGATCGCCGTGGGTAAAGCGCTGGTGATCCTGTTTGTGGTGGTCGGCTGCGGGGCTTTTATGAGCTTCGGCGAGCGTCGCCTGCTCGGCCTGTTTCAGAACCGTTACGGGCCAAACCGTGTCGGCTGGGGCGGCTCGCTGCAGCTGGTAGCAGACATGATCAAAATGTTCTTTAAAGAGGACTGGACGCCGCCCTTTACCGATCGCGTGATTTTTACGCTGGCACCGATGATTGCTTTTACCTCACTGCTGTTGGCGATGGCGATTGTGCCGGTTACGTCGACCTGGATGGGCGCGGATCTGAATATTGGTCTGCTGTTTTTCCTGATGATGGCCGGTCTGGCCGTCTACGCGGTGCTGTTTGCAGGCTGGGCGAGTAACAACAAATACTCGCTGCTGGGGGCCATGCGCGCCTCGGCGCAGACCCTAAGCTATGAAGTGTTCCTCGGCTTGTCGCTGATGGGCGTGGTCGCGCAGGCGGGTTCGTTCAATATGGTTGATATCGTCAACAGCCAGCAGCACCTGTGGAACATCATTCCGCAGTTCTTCGGCTTCCTGACCTTTGCCATTGCGGGCGTTGCGGTCTGTCACCGCCATCCTTTTGACCAGCCGGAAGCGGAACAGGAGCTGGCTGACGGTTATCACATTGAATACGCCGGTATGAAATTTGGCCTGTTCTTCGTCGGTGAATACGTCGGTATCGTGACCGTTTCTTCCCTGATTGTGACGCTGTTCTTTGGCGGCTGGAACGGTCCGTGGCTGCCGCCCGTTTTCTGGTTCGCGATTAAAACAGCTTTCTTCATGATGATGTTTATTCTGATCCGTGCTGCGCTGCCGCGTCCGCGCTATGACCAGGTGATGTCGTTCGGCTGGAAAGTATGTCTGCCGTTGACGCTGTTGAACCTGCTGGCGACTGCCGCAGTGATTCTGTACAACGCGCAGTAAGAGGTTATTACCATGAAAATAAAAGACATTCTGGTAGGGTTCGGCACCACGGTGCGCAGTATCGTCCTGATTGGATCGAATGCTTTCGCGAAGCGTGAAACGCAGATGTACCCCGAAGAGCCGGTTTACTTGCCGCCTCGCTATCGTGGGCGCATCGTGTTGACCCGCGATCCCGACGGCCAGGAACGCTGCGTGGCCTGTAACCTGTGCGCGGTAGCCTGTCCTGTAGGCTGTATTTCGCTGCAGAAAGCAGAAACGCTGGACGGGCGTTGGTATCCGGAATTTTTCCGCATCAACTTCTCACGCTGCATCTTCTGCGGCCTGTGTGAAGAGGCCTGCCCGACCACGGCGATCCAGCTTACCCCGGATTTCGAATTGGGTGAGTTTAAGCGTCAGGATCTGGTTTATGAAAAAGAGAACCTGCTGATCTCCGGGCCGGGCAAGTATCCGGAATATAACTTCTACCGGATGGCGGGCATGGCGATCGAAGGCAAAGACAAAGGTGAAGCGGAAAGCGAAGCCAAACCCATCGACGTCAAGGGTTTGTTACCTTAAGGAGCCAGGCATGGAATTTGCGTTTTATCTTTGCGGACTGGTGGCGGTGCTGACAACGTTACGCGTTATCACCCACACTAACCCGGTCCACGCGCTGTTATATCTGATTATTTCCCTGCTTTCGGTGGCGGGCGTGTTCTTCTCGCTGGGCGCGTATTTTGCCGGTGCATTGGAAATTATCGTTTATGCGGGCGCTATCATGGTGCTGTTCGTGTTTGTGGTGATGATGCTTAACCTGGGCGACAGCGTGCAGGCGCAGGAGCGCGAGTGGCTGAAGCCGGGCGTCTGGTTCGGCCCTGGCCTGCTGTCGCTGTTGCTGCTGGCGGTCATCGTCTATGCCATCCTTACCCTTAATGACCAGGGTATTGACGGCAAGATGATCGATGCGAAAGCGGTCGGTATCAGCCTGTTTGGCCCTTATGTCCTGGCAGTAGAGCTGGCTTCCATGCTGCTGCTGGCAGGTCTGGTAGTGGCTTACCATATCGGTCGCGAACAGCGTCCTGGCGAAGTGCTGAGCAACCGACCCGACGCAGTGAAGAAGGAGGAAAACGCATGATCCCTTTGCAACATGGGCTTATCCTGGCAGCCATTCTGTTTGTGCTGGGTCTGACCGGGGTGGTGATCCGCCGTAACCTGCTGTTTATGCTGATCAGTCTTGAGATCATGATCAACGCGGCGGCGCTGGCGTTTGTGGTCGCAGGCAGTTATTGGGGGCAGGCAGACGGGCAGGTGATGTATATCCTGGCTATCAGCCTGGCCGCCGCCGAGGCAAGTATTGGCCTGGCGCTGCTGCTGCAGCTGCATCGTCGCAGCCAGAACCTCAATATTGATAAAGTGAGCGAGATGCGCGGATGAATCTTCTCTATTTAACTATTTTGTTCCCGCTGATCGGTTTCGTGCTGCTGGCTTTTTCACGCGGTCGCTGGTCGGAAAATCTTGCTGCCGCCGTAGGAATGGGCTCCGTAGGGCTGGCCGCGCTGGTCACGATTTACGCGGGACTGGACTTTTTTGCTCACGGTCAGGCGGTGTTTAACCAGGCGCTCTGGACCTGGATGCACGTTGGCAACTTTGATATCAAGGTCAATCTGACGCTGGACGGCCTGTCGCTGACTATGCTGTCGGTGGTGACGGGCGTTGGCTTCTTTATCCATATGTTCGCCTCCTGGTATATGCGCGGTGAAGAGGGTTACTCACGCTTTTTCGCCTATACCAACCTGTTTATCGCCAGCATGGTGGTCCTGGTACTGGCCGATAACCTGATGCTGATGTATCTGGGTTGGGAAGGTGTAGGGCTGTGCTCTTACCTGCTGATTGGCTTCTACTATACCAACCCGAACAACGGCGCGGCGGCGATGAAAGCGTTTATCATCACGCGTGTTGGCGACGTCTTCCTGGCTTTTGCGCTGTTTATTCTCTACAACGAGCTGGGCACGCTGAACTTCCGTGAGATGGTCGAACTGGCTCCGGCGCACTTCGCTGCAGACAATCATATGCTGCAATGGGCAACGTTGATGCTGCTTGGTGGCGCAGTAGGTAAATCGGCTCAGCTGCCGCTGCAAACCTGGCTGGCGGATGCGATGGCTGGCCCGACGCCGGTCTCCGCACTGATCCACGCCGCAACCATGGTAACGGCGGGCGTTTATCTGATTGCCCGCAGCCACGGTCTGTTCCTGATGACGCCGGAAGTGCTGCATCTGGTGGGCATTGTGGGTGCTGTCACGCTGGTGCTGGCTGGTTTTGCTGCTTTGGTGCAGACCGATATCAAGCGCGTACTGGCTTACTCTACCATGAGCCAGATTGGCTACATGTTCCTGGCGCTTGGCGTCCAGGCGTGGGATGCAGCGATTTTCCATCTGATGACCCATGCGTTTTTTAAAGCGCTGCTGTTCCTGTCGTCTGGTTCGGTGATCCTGGCCTGCCATCACGAGCAGAACATCTTCAAAATGGGTGGCCTGCGTAAAAGTATTCCGCTGGTCTATGCCTGCTTCCTGGTGGGTGGCGCGGCCCTGTCGGCACTGCCGCTGATTACTGCGGGCTTCTTCAGTAAGGACGAAATCCTGGCGGGTGCGCTGGCGAACGGTCATATTAATCTGATGGTAGCGGGTCTGGTCGGGGCCTTTATGACCTCGCTCTATACTTTCCGCATGATTTTTATCACCTTCCACGGCGAAGAGAAAATCCACGCGCACGCAGGCAAAGGCATTACGCACCATCTGCCGCTGATTGTGCTGCTTATCCTCTCTACCTTTATTGGCGCGCTGATTGTTCCCCCACTGCGCGGCGTACTGCCGGAAACAACCGAGCTGGCGCATGGCAGCGTATTGACGCTGGAAATCACCTCAGGCGTGGTAGCGATTATTGGCATCCTGCTGGCAGCCTTCCTGTGGCTGGGCAAACGCTCGCTGGTTAACAGTATTGCCGGTAGCGCGATTGGCCGCTTCTTCACCACCTGGTGGTTTGCCGCCTGGGGCTTCGACTGGCTTTACGACAAGATCTTCGTTAAGCCTTATCTGTTCGTTGCCTGGCTGCTTTCACGCGATCCGTTAAATGCCCTGATGAACATCCCGGCGCTCTTTTCTCGCCTGGCCAACAAAGGGCTGGTCGTCAGTGAAAACGGCTACCTGCGCTGGTACGTCGCTTCGATGAGCGTTGG
>NZ_DALZCD010000042.1:0-21054 GCF_031978025.1 Erwinia sp. | reverse complement strand
ACGAACTTATCCAGCCAACGATGACCAAAACCTATGTCGCTAACAAACACAATGCCGGGCTATGACACGCTGGCTTCAGCTCTGACGCAGCAGGGGGTAGGAATGACCCCGGCTGAAATGCATGGCCTGATCAGCGGGATGCTCTGCGGTGGCAACAAAGACAGCAGCTGGCAAACGCTGGTACACGATTTAACAAACGAGGGCATGGCCTTCTCGCAAACGCTGGCTCAGCCTCTGCAGCAGCTGCATCAGGGCATCAGTGATACGCTGGAGGATGAAGGCTTCCTGTTCCAGCTCTATTTGCCAGAAGATGACGATATCACCGTCTTCGATCGCGCGGACGCATTAGCGGGCTGGGTTAACCATTTCCTGTTGGGGCTGGGCGTTTCACAGCCGAAGCTTGATAAGGTTAAGGGCGAAACCGGCGAAGCCATTGACGATCTGCGTACTATCGCCCAGCTCGGCTATGATGAAGATGAGGATCAGGAAGAGCTGGAACAATCTCTGGAAGAGGTCATTGAGTACGTGCGCGTGGCGGCGCTGCTCTGCCATGACACCTTTACTCATGTCGTGCCCACCGCGGTTGAAGTGAAAAAACCCACGCTGCACTAATTTTTGCCGCGCTACGGGCGGCGGCAGGAAAACGCACGCTTTGGGAGCGCTTAAGATGGATAGCATTCAGGAGAAGCGGATGACACAGCAAGAGTTCGTGCGCCGTCGCCAGGCGCTGCTGGCAAAAATGGCACCGGCCAGCGCGGCGGTGATTTTTGCCGCGCCGGAGGCAACGCGCAGCAATGACAGCGAGTACCCTTATCGTCAGAACAGCGATTTCTGGTATTTTACCGGTTTTAACGAGCCGGAAGCGGCGCTGGTGCTGATTAAAAGCGCGGAAAACCACAACCACAGCGTGCTGTTTAATCGCGTTCGCGATCTTAACGCTGAAATCTGGTTTGGCCGTCGTCTGGGCCAGGATGCCGCGCCGGAAAAACTCGCAGTGGATCGCGCGCTGCCCTGGGACGCCATGAGTGAGCAACTGCCGCAGTTGCTGAATGGCCTGGATGTGGTTTATCACGCGCAGGGACTTTACGAACAGGCCGATGCGCTGCTGTTTAACTCGCTGGATAAGCTGCGGCGCGGTGCCCGTCAGAATCTGAGTGCACCGCCGACGCTGACCGACTGGCGCCCCTGGGTGCATGAGATGCGGCTGTTCAAGTCTCCGGAAGAGCTGGCCGTGCTGCGTGAAGCTGGCCGCATCAGCGCGCTGGCGCACACCCGAGCGATGCAGCAGTGTCGTCCAGGCATGTTTGAATATCAGCTTGAAGGTGAAATTCAGCATGAATTCAACCGTCACGGCGCGCGCTTCCCTTCCTATAACACCATTGTTGGCTCCGGCGAAAACGGCTGCATCCTGCACTACACCGAAAACGAGTCTCAGATGCGCGATGGCGATCTGGTGTTGATCGATGCGGGCTGCGAACTGAAAGGTTACGCTGGTGACATCACGCGCACTTTCCCGGTTAACGGTAAATTCAGCAAGCCCCAGCGCGCCGTCTACGCTATCGTGCTGGCCTCGCTTAATCGGGCACTGGCGCTGTTTCGTCCCGGCACAAGCATCCGTGAGGTCAATGCGGAAGTGGTACGTATTATGGTCACGGGGCTGGTCGAGCTGGGCGTGATGCAGGGTGACGTTGATACGCTGATTGCGGAACAGGCGCATCGCCGTTTCTTTATGCACGGCCTTAGCCACTGGCTGGGACTGGATGTACACGATGTTGGTGGCTACGGCCATGAGCGCGATCGCGTGTTGGAAGTCGGCATGGTGCTGACGATCGAGCCTGGTCTCTATATCGCGCCAGATGCGGACGTTCCTGTGGAATATCGCGGCATCGGCATTCGCGTAGAGGATGACATTGTGATCACCGAAGAAGGCAATGAAAACCTGACCGACAGCGTAGTGAAAGATCCGGATGAAATTGAAGCTTTAATGGCGGCGGCTAAAACACGATGAGCATGATCATTGCAGGCGGTGGAATGACGGGGGCGACGCTGGCGCTGGCTGTCTCCTGGCTGACCCAGGGCAGGCTGCCGGTGACGCTGATCGAAGCGCAGGATCCCGTATCAAGAACGCATCCTGGCTATGACGGCCGGGCGATAGCGCTGGCGGAAGGCACCTGTCAGCAGCTGGCGGCAATCAATCTTTGGGCCGCGTTAAAGCCCTGTGCCACACCGATTACCCATGTTCACGTCAGCGATCGCGGGCACGCCAGCTTCGTTTCGCTAGAGGCGGAAGATTACGGTATCCCCGCGCTGGGACAGGTGGTGGAGCTGCACGATATTGGTCAGCGGCTTTTTAAACTGCTGCAAAAAGCGCCCGGTGTCCGCGTGATTTGCCCGGCAAAGGTAGCGAAAGTCGAGCGCACGCAGCAGCAGGTCAGCGTACTGCTGGACAATAACGACACGCTGACAGCGCAGCTGCTGGTGGCCGCAGACGGTTCCCGCTCCGCCGTCGCCGCCTCCTGCGGTGTGCAGATGACGTCTCAGGATTACCAGCAGGTGGCTGTGATTGCCAATGTCTCCACTGCGCAGCCGCATCAGGGAAGAGCCTTTGAGCGCTTTACCGAGCATGGCCCACTGGCGCTGTTACCCATGTCCTCTGGTCGCAGTTCGCTGGTCTGGTGCCATCCGCTGGCGCAAAAAGCGCAGATTGACGGCTGGGACGATCGGCAATTCCTGGACGCACTGCAAAAAGCCTTTGGCTGGCGGCTGGGGCGTTTTACTCAGGTCGGGCAACGCTACAGTTACCCACTGGCGCTGCTGTCGGCTTCGCAGCACGTTTCTCATCGCCTGGCCCTGGTCGGCAATGCGGCGCAAACGCTGCATCCGATAGCGGGGCAGGGATTTAATTTAGGTATCCGGGACGTGATGTCGCTGGCGGAATCCACGGCTGCGGCCTGGCGAACGCAACAGGATATCGGCAGCTATGGCGTGTTGCAGCAGTATCAGCAGCGTCGCCAGCCGGATGCCGTTGCTACTATCGGGATAACCGACAGTCTGGTCAGGCTGTTTGCTAACCGCTACACGCCGCTGGTGCTGGGGCGAAATCTGGGCCTGATGGTGATGGATTCGCTGCCGCTGGTGCGTAATTTGCTGGCCGAGCGCACGTTAGGCTGGGTCGAGCGTTAAGGAGAAAGCAGTGATGCAAACCTATGATGTTATTGTGGCCGGAGGCGGAATGGTCGGCCTGGCCGTCGCCTGTGGATTACAGGGCAGCGGCATGAAGATTGCCGTATTGGAACGCGAAGCGCCGCAGGCGATGTCAGCCGACAGCGCGCCCGCGCTGCGCGTCTCTGCTATTAATGCCGCCAGCGAGCGCCTGTTGCAGCACCTCGATGTCTGGAGCGCTATCCAGGCCAACCGGGCCAGTGCCTACCACGGTATGGAAGTCTGGGATCGCGATAGCTTTGGTCGTATTGAATTTGATGACGGCCAGCAGGGCATGGCGCATCTGGGCCATATTATTGAAAACCCGGTTATTCATCAGGCGCTGTGGCAAAAAGCTAACGAATCACGCGATATCACGATGATTTCGCCAGCGGAGCTGCAGCAGGTGGCATTTGGTGATAACGAAGCTTTCGTGACGCTGAGTGACGGCACCATGATGACCGCGCGGCTGCTGGTGGCCGCCGACGGTGCCAACTCCTGGTTGCGCAACAAGGCGGATATTCCGCTGACGTTCTGGGATTACGACCACCATGCGTTAGTCGCCAATATTCGTACCGAACAGCCCCATGACGCCGTGGCGCGTCAGGTATTTCACGGTGAAGGCATTCTGGCGTTTCTGCCGCTCAGCGATCCGCATCTCAGTTCTATCGTCTGGTCACTGCCGCCGCAGGAAGCCACGCGCTTACAGTCAATGCCGGAAGATGTCTTTAACCAGCAGCTGTCCGTCGCCTTTGATATGCGTCTGGGCCTGTGCAAGCTGGAAAGCGAGCGCAAGGCTTTCCCCCTGATGGGCCGTTATGCACGCAATTTCGCCGCGCATCGTCTGGCGCTGGTCGGCGATGCGGCGCATACCATCCATCCACTGGCAGGTCAGGGCGTTAACCTGGGCTTTATGGATGCCGCCGAGCTGATTGGTGAAATCAAACGCCTGCATCAGCAGGGCAAAGACATCGGCCAGCATCTTTACCTGCGACGTTACGAGCGCAGCCGCAAGCACAGTGCGGCCGTTATGCTGGCAAGTATGCAGGGCTTCCGTGAGCTGTTTAAAGGCAACAACCCGGCGAAGAAGCTGCTTCGTGATATCGGCCTGAGCCTGGCGGATAATTTGCCGGGCGTAAAACCTCGCCTGCTGAAGCAGGCGATGGGCCTGCACGATCTGCCTGAGTGGTTAAAGTGATTTTTTCAGCGTTCAGGGCCTTCCTGAACGCTGGTTTCTTTCATCCTGCATCTGCCTTTTTTACCCCGTATTGCCTTGTAAAGCGTCTCTTCTTCTTTGCTTTTTTCTGAGCACTACTGTGGCAGGAAATCTGTGACGGATGTTTGCAGCCTGGCAGTTTTATATTGCCTGTCCCTCAATGAAATCAGCCCTATTGCCCGGAAATAACGCCTACAAAGAGGATGCCGCTCTATAGCGGCACTTTCAGGACTGGTTCCCACAAGACGTTGTATAATTATTGTGGACACAATACGAGGGAAGTTGTGAATTTATAAAAAGGCCAGGGAAGGGAACTCAAATTTACTTTGATAGTTACATGTCATCGTTCAAAATTATTATAATTCTAAATACTTATTACATGAAGGTATCCTGATATTTACGGCGACAGTGCCTGATGAGTATGCCGCCAGGCGAAAGAAGTCAGGGAGTCGTTCATCATTTGTAAGGGCTCAGGCCAAAAAGCCGATTTGCAGAAATAATATGGCAGGCCCGGAGAAAACTCTTTTTTTTGATTTTGGTCATACAATAGCTTCATTTCGCTTTGCCGCTCTGGAAATGTTTAAAGGAATCCTGTTTAGTTATCCTGCAACAGGAGTAAAGCAGAAATATAAACAAGGAGAGTCACTCATGGCATGGATCTATAACGTAAAGCTCAGGACCTTCAAACATAACGGTGTATATAAGTTCAGTGCAAGTTATGCTGGCGCGCCAGGCTATAAGGATAATCCTGAGTATGAATGTCTGCGCAATAAAGGCCCCTTACCAAGAGGGAAATACAGGATTGTGGGCGTGCCATTCATGCATAAAAAAGCAGGTGTGTTTACGCTACGACTGGAACCAGATAGGGGTAATAGCATGTGCAACCGCGACGGTTTTTTAATTCATGGTGACAGCAAAAAATCACCCGGTACGGCATCAAATGGCTGCATTGTACTGCCCCCTTGGTATCGTCAACAGATATGGGACAGCATGGACAAGGAGCTGATAGTTGAATGAAGTATTTAATGTTATTACTTTACCTGGCCGCGTTCAGCTCTGTGGCTTTTATCGATAACAATTGCAAAGAACCGCATTCTGGAACTGCAATAGCCATGACAGATAAGATGTCTGATATTTTGAATATAGATAAAAATACGATAGTAAAGGAGAAGACTAAAGCAGAGCTTATTTTTAACGAGCCCGTAAATGATATTCTTTCAGGGCAATATGCTCTTGAAACTTTGAAAAATGCTCAGAGTGAAAAAATACCACGACTAAAGGAGCTCTTTTCACAATATAATGCCAGGAACCTGATAATTAAGTTTACATTCAGAAGTGTTGACAATAAAGAAGATGTTTTTCTGGTTTCAGCTATTGCTAATGATTATGAATGTGACGTGAATTTTAATGGTTTTATTACTGTTAAGCGCGAGTTTTGATTGTTACCCCTTTGCCCCGTCGCAGGGGCTTCTTAATCTCAGCGAGCTACTTTCCATCCTGCGCATCAGCGTCATTCTCTTCGAGTTCGCGTTCTCAAAAAGGTACGGTAAGCCTGGCGGGCATACGCTTAAATCCGAGGCCAGCACAGCACGTCTCCACCATTAATGTCGCTATATCTCCCGTAGAGTCAGAAGCAGAAAAGGCCTGAGTGACGCTCATATTTTGTAAGTAGAACATGCAAAACGGCAGGCTGTAGGTAAAACGGTAATTTTATGCGAAAGCACACCTTCAGACTTAACACTTAGCCTTTATGTTTTAAACCACAGGTGAAGTAGATCCTGAATGCGCCATTTTAAGAGGTAAACAAGGGGTTTTTATCCAGTGCATCCTGATTGTGCAGCCTGCCCCAAACAGGCGCATCGTTTGAGAAATTCTAATTCAGGTCGCTCATTCGCATTACTTTTTCTAATCATCAGGTTTAAGCCTTAAAGCAGGTTTTCATCTTTAACGGGCCGATGCTTTGATTTTATCCTGCCATTTTGGCTGGTTACGGGCACTTTTGCGTATTAAATGGGCAAAAAAGAGGGATCTTATCTATCTGATTTCGCTGCCTGCGAGCACGGTCAAATAAATCATACCCGTTTTAACTTATGGTTAGCGACGGATTTCGGTGGTAAGTTCGGGGCAAGGATATCGTTTGCGCCGGGCTGCCTGCCGACGCCGAATACTTTGCCTGAGGAGTGATATGAAACAGACCCCTTTGTTTGAACAGCATCAGGCCTGCGGCGCTCGCATGGTGGATTTCCATGGCTGGATGATGCCGCTGCACTACGGATCGCAACTGGATGAACACCATGCAGTACGTAGCGATGCCGGCATGTTCGATGTTTCGCACATGACCATTATCGATCTGCACGGCGACCGTACCCGCGAATTTCTGCGTTATCTGCATGCCAATGACGTCGCCAAACTGACTCAACCCGGCAAAGCCCTTTATACCGCCATGCTCAACGCTTCCGCTGGCGTCATTGACGATCTGATTGTTTACTTTATGAACGAAGAATTTTTCCGGCTGGTGGTGAATTCTGCCACGCGGGAAAGCGATCTTGCCTGGATTGCCCGGCACGCGGAAGGGTACGGCCTGACCCTGACCGAGCGCGATGACCTGGCGCTGATTGCGGTGCAGGGGCCACAGGCACAGGCAAAAGTCCACTCGCTACTGGATGAGACGCAGCGGGAAGCGGTAGCGGACATGAAGCCCTTTTTTGGCGTGCAGGCTGGCGAGCTGTTTATCGCCACTACGGGCTACACCGGCGAAGCCGGGTATGAGATTGCGCTGCCCAACGAACAGGCGGCGGCTTTCTGGCAAAAGTTGCTGGAGGCGGGAGTAAAACCGGCTGGTCTGGGCGCCCGTGACACCCTGCGTCTGGAAGCCGGGATGAATTTATATGGTCAGGAAATGGACGAAGGTGTTTCGCCGCTGGCGGCCAATATGGGCTGGACGATTGCCTGGCAGCCCGAGGACCGCGATTTTATCGGCCGCGAAGCGCTGGCGTCACAGCGTGAAAAAATCGGGCAGCAGCTGGTGGGCCTGGTGATGACTGAAAAAGGCGTGCTGCGCAATGGCTTACCGGTACGCTTTACTGACGCTGCCGGAAACCTGCAGGAAGGCGTGATCACCAGCGGGTCTTTCTCTCCCACCTTAGGCTACAGCATTGCGTTAGCCCGCGTGCCCACAGGCATTGGCGAGCAGGCGATTGTGCAAATCCGCAACCGTGAAATGCCGGTTCGCGTGACTAAACCTGTTTTTGTACGCGCCGGTAAACCGGTAGCGTAGCAAGCGGGGCCCGGGCTTAGGCTACGGGCGCCGACCCGGAATTATTCTAAGGAGATCAGGCGATGAGCAACGTTCCAAACGAACTGAAATACCGTGAAAGCCATGAGTGGGTACGTAAAGAAGAAGACGGCACTTATACCGTCGGCATTACCGCCCACGCCCAGGAGCTGCTGGGCGATATGGTGTTCGTGGATTTGCCCGAGGTGGGCAACACCTATAGCCAGGGCGAAGACTGCGCCGTAGCCGAGTCGGTAAAGGCCGCCTCCGATATTTATGCGCCCATCAGTGGTGAAATCGCCGAGGTCAACAGCGCGCTGGAGGGCGAGCCGGAGCTGGTCAACAGCGATCCTTATAGCGCCGGCTGGCTGTTTCGTATTAAGGCCAGCGACGAGACCGAGCTGGCCTCGCTGATGGATGCAGACGCGTACAAAACCAGTATCGACGAATAGATGCAGCTTTGCGGGCCGATCCTTTATCGTTCGGCCCTGACCGGTTCCGTCGGCGATTTATCAGCCTTCTCCGGAGATTTTTCTCCCTAATGCTTTTGTCCGATGCAGGATTTACCGCTAATGACTACTCTCAGCCAGCTTGAACATACCGGTGCTTTTATCGAACGCCATATCGGCCCTTCGCCAGCGCAGCAGGAAACCATGCTGAAAACGGTGGGCGCCGCTTCCCTCAACGAGTTGATTACCGCTATCGTTCCGGCTGATATTCAGCTGCCGGGCGCGCCTGCCGTGGGCGATCCGTTGACCGAGCATCAGGCGCTGGCCGAGCTGAAAGCAATCGCCAGCCGCAATCTGCGTTATAAATCCTGCATTGGGATGGGCTACACGCCGGTGCTGACGCCGCCGGTTATTCTGCGCAATATGCTGGAAAATCCCGGCTGGTACACGGCCTACACGCCTTATCAGCCTGAGGTTTCTCAGGGCCGCCTGGAAGCATTACTAAACTTTCAACAGGTTACGCTGGATTTAACCGGCCTGGATATCGCTTCTGCTTCCCTGCTGGATGAAGCAACCGCTGCCGCTGAAGCGATGGCGATGGCGAAGCGCGTCAGCAAACTTAAAAACGCGAACCGCTTCTTTGTGGCCGAGGATATTCATCCGCAGACGCTGGACGTGGTGCGGACGCGTGCGGAAACTTTCGGTTTTGAAGTGCTGGTCGATAAGGCCGAGCGCGCGCTGGACCATCAGGAGGTATTTGGCGTGCTGCTACAGCAGGTCGGCACCACTGGCGAAGTGCATGATTACGGCTCGCTGATCCATGAGCTGAAGGCACGGAAAGCGATTGTCAGTGTCGCCGCGGATTTCATGTCACTGGTGCTGCTGGCCGCGCCGGGAAAACAGGGCGCGGATATTGTTTTTGGTTCTGCACAGCGCTTTGGCGTACCCATGGGCTACGGCGGGCCTCATGCGGCCTTCTTCGCCGCTCGCGATGAATACAAACGCTCAATGCCGGGACGGATCATCGGCGTATCGCGTGATGCAGCGGGCAACACGGCGTTGCGTATGGCGATGCAGACCCGTGAGCAGCATATTCGCCGCGAAAAGGCGAACTCCAATATCTGTACTTCTCAGGTATTGCTGGCCAATATCGCCAGCCTGTACGCGGTGTTTCACGGGCCGAAAGGGCTGAAGCGTATCGCTTCGCGTATCCATCGCCTGACGGATATTCTGGCATCCGGGCTGAAAAAGAGCGGCATGGCGCTGCGCCATCAAAGCTGGTTTGATACGCTAACCGTCGAGGTAACAGATAAAGCCGCCGTCCTGGATCGCGCGCTAAGTTTCGGCATTAATTTGCGTACCGATATCCATAATGCGGTCGGTATTACGCTGGATGAAACCACGCAGCGGGAAGATGTGGTGGCGCTGTTCTCCGTGCTGCTGGGTGAAAATCACGGCCTGGATATCGACGAGCTGGACGGCACCGTCGCTGACAGCACGTCCGTTCCACCCGCCATGCTGCGTAAAGAGGCCATCCTGTCGCATCCGGTTTTTAACCGTTACCACAGTGAAACCGAGATGATGCGCTACATGCACAGCCTTGAACGCAAGGATCTGGCCTTGAATCAGGCGATGATCCCGCTGGGCTCCTGCACCATGAAGCTGAATGCTGCCGCGGAAATGATCCCGATTACCTGGCCGGAGTTTGCAGAGCTGCATCCGTTCTGCCCTGCCGATCAGGCGGCAGGCTATCTGCAGATGATTGGTCAGCTGTCGCAATGGCTGGTACAGCTCACCGGCTATGATGCGCTCTGTATGCAGCCTAACTCCGGTGCGCAGGGCGAATACGCGGGCCTGCTGGCGATCCGCCGCTACCATGAAAGCCGTGAGGAGGGCGGGCGCACTATCTGCCTGATCCCCAGCTCGGCGCACGGCACCAATCCGGCCTCCGCACAGATGGCCGGCATGACGGTAGTGGTAGTGGCCTGCGATAAACAGGGCAATATCGATCTTCACGATCTGCGGCAGAAAGCGGAACAGGCGGGCGAAGCGCTCTCCTGCATTATGGTGACCTATCCTTCCACCCACGGCGTTTATGAAGAAACCATCCGTGAGGTTTGCCAGATCGTTCATCAGTATGGCGGCCAGGTTTATCTGGACGGCGCGAATATGAATGCTCAGGTCGGCATCACCACGCCTGGCTATATCGGGGCGGATGTCTCGCACCTTAACCTGCACAAAACCTTCTGTATTCCACACGGCGGTGGCGGGCCGGGTATGGGGCCGATTGGCGTAAAATCCCACCTGGCGCCTTTTGTGCCGGGCCATAGCGTGGTGCAGATTGACGACATGCTGACGCAGCAGGGCGCGGTTTCTGCCGCACCGTTCGGTAGCGCCTCGATTCTGCCAATCAGCTGGATGTATATTCGCATGATGGGCGCGGAAGGGCTGAAGCAGGCCAGTTCGGTAGCCATTCTCAACGCCAATTACATCGCCGCGCGCCTGCAGTCGGCCTATCCCATCCTCTATGCCGGGCGGGATGGTCGGGTTGCGCACGAATGTATCCTGGATATTCGTCCGCTCAAGGAGCAAACCGGCATCAGCGAGCTGGATATTGCCAAGCGCCTGATTGACTATGGCTTCCACGCGCCGACCATGTCCTTCCCGGTGGCGGGCACGCTGATGGTGGAACCGACGGAATCGGAAAGCAAAGTGGAGCTGGACCGCTTTATCGATGCCATGTTGGCTATCCGGATGGAAATCGATCGCGTGGCAGAAGGTGAATGGCCGGCGGAAGATAACCCGTTGGTCAATGCACCGCATACGCAAAGAGAGATTGTCGGCGAATGGTCGCATCCTTACACGCGCGAACTGGCCGTCTTCCCGGCGGGAAGCGCGAATAAATACTGGCCGACCGTGAAGCGGCTTGATGATGTTTATGGCGATCGCAATTTGTTCTGTTCCTGTTTGCCGATGAGCGAATATGAATAAGCCTGGCGGGCGCGTTAAATAGAGCAGCAGATAAAGGGCACGTGAGTGCCCTTTAGTTTTAAGGAGGCAAAATGAAAACGGCTTTGGTAACCGGCGGTAGCCGGGGGATTGGGCGGGCCACCGCTCTGCTGCTGGCGCAGCAAGGCTATCAGGTAGCGGTTAATTATCGTCAGCGCGAAGCGGAAGCCGCAGAGGTGGTCTCGCTTATCCGGCGGCAGGGCGGACAAGCGTTCAGCGTGCAGGCTGATATCGCTGACGAAGAACAGGTGATAGCCCTGTTCAACACGCTCGATCAAAAAGGCGCAGTGCTGAACGCGCTGGTCAATAACGCCGGGATTTTGTTTCAGCAGACCAGCATTGAAGGGCTGAATGCTGAACGAATCCATCGTGTCTTCGCCACCAATGTCACCGGCACCTTTCTCTGCTGCCGGGAAGCGGTCAGGCGAATGAGCTTTCAGCACGGCGGTCAGGGCGGCGCAATCGTGAATGTTTCTTCCGCCGCTGCGCGGACCGGAGCACCGCACGAATACCTGGATTATGCTGCCTCAAAAGGCGCGATGGATACGCTAACCCGTGGACTGGCGCTGGAAGTCGCCGCACAGGGTATTCGGGTTAATGCGGTGCGCCCGGGATTGATTTACACCGGGATGCACGCTGACGGTGGTGAAGCGGATCGCGTTAACCGGATCGCACCGACGCTTCCCATGCAGCGGGGCGGCGAGCCGGATGAAATTGCCCGCGCCATTCTTTGGCTGTTAAGCGAGGCGGCTTCTTACGTCACCGGGACGTTTATTGATGCAGCAGGCGGACGTTAGTCGGTTTTTCCCGGACGATGGCCACCCGATAAGCGCCTGTTTTGTTTTGTGAAAGCCCTGTTACAGCCGTTCACAGTTTATTTAAGCTTACAGTTGTACTCTGAAATCACTCTCGTCTAAGCTGAACATGCGTTATTTTCGGACAGATAGCAGATAAGAAGCCGGGGCGTATACCCCTGTTGGCTACCTGTTCGTTTCAGCCTGGGAAGAGGACAAAGCATGACCAATAAAAAAGAGTTAACGGAAGGCTACTCCGTTGCGGAGGAGGTAGCTAACAGCATCAGCCACGGCGTTGGGTTTATCTTCGGTATTATAGGGCTGGTGCTGCTGTTGTCGCAGGCGATCGACAGTCAGGCAGACGCCATTGCCATTACCAGCTACAGCCTCTACGGCGGCAGCATGATCCTGCTATTTTTAGCTTCAACCCTTTATCACGCTATCCCTCATCCACGCGCCAAAATTTGGCTAAAAAAGCTGGACCACTGCGCTATTTATCTGCTGATTGCCGGAACCTATACGCCTTTTCTGCTGGTGGGCCTGAAATCGCCGCTGGCACACGGGCTGATGGTGGTGATCTGGAGCCTGGCGCTGATAGGCGTACTGTTTAAGCTGGCTTTCGTACACCGTTTTGAAGCTTTATCGGTCGTAACCTATTTGCTGATGGGCTGGCTGTCGCTGATTGTGATTTATCAACTGGCGATGAAACTGTCGGCGGGCGGGATTTGGCTGCTGGCGGCAGGCGGGATTATCTATTCGCTGGGCGTGATTTTTTACGTCTCAAAACGTATTCCGTATAACCATGCAATCTGGCACGGCTTTGTGCTGGGCGGCAGCATCTGTCATTTTCTGGCTATCTATTTTTATGTTGCCTGAAAAAGGGGCCGCGCGGCCCCTTATCGTCCATGTTAAGCGAGCGAGTAGGGGAGCGGCTGAATAGCCAGGCTGCCGCCCTCGTCGCCCTGCACCCGCAGCACCGTGTCCGGTTCCAGGTCGTTATTCAACACGGCCTGCACCCAAACGTCTCCGTTATCCAGCTGGCAGGCGGCCAGTATGGTACCGGTACGACGCCAGTTTTCACCCAGCTTCATCTCCAGCGAATCCGCGGCGGCCGGGACGCGTCCGGCGCGGCCAGCCAGCCAGTAGAGCGCGCGTTTATTGGCGCCGCGAAATTTAGCACGCGCGACCATCTCCTGACCCGTATAACAGCCTTTTTTAAAGCTGATAGCGTCCAGCGCCTGCAAATTAGTCGCCTGAGGAATAAACTGCGCGCTGTTTACGGCATCAATAACGGGCAGGCCCGCTTCAATATTCAACGCCAGCCACTGCGAGCTGTCGGTCAGCTGCGCCTGCCCCTCCAGCGCCTCGCGTAGCGACAGGGCTTTATCACGATTCAGAATGAGCAGAAAGCGTTCAGCCGGGGCAGAAAACCACAGCAGTGTCGCGTCATCCTGCTGAATAACGGGATTTTCAGCGTCCGGCAGCGCGGCAAACAGCCCGGCCAGCGCAGCGCGAGCCTGAAAACCGGCCACGCCCAGCAGCACCGCTTCGTCATCCGCTTCAATAGCGACTTTGGCGAAAACGGCATATTTTTTCAACTCGCTGATTTGCGTATCGCGCAGGCTGCGGCGTTCCAGATAGGCAAAGCCTTCGCCCCGATGAAACAGCCGCAGATTGCTCCACATCTTTCCTTTTGCATCGCAGTGTGCGGCAGGTAAATGTGCGTTAGTGCCCAGCGCAGCGATGTCCAGCGTCAGCTGGCCCTGCAGATAGCTGAGGCGGTCCGCGCCGGTCACGTTGACCAGCGCCCACTCTTCCAGCGAGATCAGCGTTAGCGGCAGACGAGCAGAGGCCGCAGGTTGACGAGGCGGGAAAGATAAAGTCGGCATAGCGGATTCCTGAAGTCAAATAAGCCTGCTTTCATGTTAAAAGAGCCGCCCGGCTTTGCAACTCATTTTCTGAAAGCGACGCACAAAAGGCGCCGTAACAGGGCAACAGAAGCAATTATCATGCGGCACAGAACGCAAAGCCAAATTGCGTCATCAACATCGCTTTAAAAAAGCGCTACACTAGCGCCCATCTTTCACTGACTGACGATGGAAAGCATGGATATTGAAAATAAAGCGCGCGTGCAGTGGGCCTGCCGTCGCGGTATGCGGGAACTGGATATCTCCATCATGCCGTTCTTTGAATACGAATACGACACGCTGAGCGAGGGGGATAAAAAGCTTTTTGTTCGCCTGCTGGAAAGCGACGACCCCGATCTGTTCAACTGGATGATGAATCACGGCGAACCTGCCGATCCGGAACTGAAGCGCATGGTTAACCTGATCCAACAGCGAAACCAGCAGCGTGGCCCTGTGGCGTTCTGAGCTTCGGGTCTCCTGGCAAGCGCAGTGGCTGTCGCTATTACTGCATGGCGTAGCAGTGGTGGCACTGCTGCTTGCGCCATGGCCAGCCCGCTTAACGGTTGTATGGATGCTGCTGCTGACGCTGGTGGTGTTTGAGTGCTTACGTAGCCAGCGGCGTATCCGCAGCCGCGAGGGCGACATCGCGCTGCTGGACGATGGTCAGCTGCAATGGCGGCAGACTCACTGGCGCATTGGCGGCAGGCCGTGGATGACACAGTGGGCGATCCTGCTGACGCTGCGCTCGGCAACGGGCGAGCGCGAGAAGCTTTGGCTGCTGCGCGACAGCATGAACGAAGCTGAATGGCGACAGCTCCGTCAGCAGTTGCTCGCGCTTCACTGAGTGGCAGGCTTTACAGCACGTCATACTGCCAGCACGCAGGTCACTGCGGCAGGCTGGCCGCATGACGGACCTACAGTGCGTTAACGCACGGTAAGCCCGCATGACACCGGGCGTGCCGCCGGGCGGCAGGATTACCGCAGGTCATTGGGCAGTGGGCTTACAGGGAGTCAGCCATTTCCGTCAGAATTTGTTCGCACCACTGCGCAATACGCTCGTCCGTCAGCTCAAACTGGTTAACGTCGTCCAGCGCCAGGCCGACAAACTGCCGGCCGTCAGCCGTCAGCGGTTTCCGGCTGATAAACTCGTAGCCTTCGACAGGCCAGTAGCCGACAAAAACCACGCCCAGCGGTTGCAGGACTTCATGCAGCATGCCAAGCGCGTCCAGGAACCATTCGCTGTATTCAGCCTGATCGCCCATGCCGTAAAGCGCCACGGTTTTGCCGCGCAGGTTCAGCGTGGCGAGATCGGTCCATACCGCCTCCCAATCTTCCTGGATTTCACCGAAATCCCAGGTAGGGATGCCGAGGATGAGCATGTCGTACTGCTCCATTAGCTGCGGCGAGTCGTCTTTCAGATTGTGCAGCGTAACGAGGTCTTCACCAATAAAATCACGGATTTTCTCCGCTGCCATCTCGGTATAACAGGTGCTGGAACCGTAAAAAAGCCCGATGTTCATACGCGGTTTACTCAATTCTCCTGGTTCAATGGCGCGAATTATATCAGAATTGAGCTTTGACGGCGTGCCGTCGGGTAAGCAGAAAAGGAGTCAACGTGCAGGACAGCGATCTGACAGAGCAGTTTCTTGATGCCTTATGGATTGAGCGAAATCTTGCGCAAAACACGGTGGCTTCCTATCGGCTCGATCTGATGTCGCTGGTGAACTGGCTGGCGCATCATAAGCTGGACCTGCTACACGTGGACAGTGGCGGCCTACAGGATTTTCTGGCCGAGCGCGTGGAGGGCGGTTATAAAGCCAGCAGCTCGGCCCGGCTGCTTAGCGCCATGCGGCGCCTGTTCCAGTATCTCTACCGGGAAAAGCTGCGCGAAGACGATCCCAGTGCGCTGCTGGCCTCGCCTAAACTGCCGCAGCGGCTGCCGAAAGATCTCAGCGAAGCGCAGATAGAGCGGCTGCTGCAGGCGCCCTCAACGGATATTCCGATAGAGCTGCGCGACAAGGCCATGCTGGAGCTACTCTATGCCACCGGCCTGCGCGTCACGGAACTGGTCAGCCTGACGCTGAACAATGTCAGCCTGCGGCAGGGCGTGGTGCGCGTGGTAGGTAAAGGCGATAAAGAGCGGCTGGTGCCGCTGGGCGAAGAAGCCCTGCACTGGCTGGAACATTATATTGAATATGGCCGCCCGTGGCTGCTTAACGGGCAGACGCTGGACGTCCTTTTTCCCAGCAGCCGCGCGCAGCAAATGACCCGACAAACGTTCTGGCACCGTATCAAGCATTACGCGACGCTGGCCGGGATTGACAGCGAAAAGCTCTCTCCCCACGTGCTGCGACATGCTTTCGCCACGCATCTGTTGAACCACGGAGCCGATCTGCGGGTCGTACAGATGCTGTTGGGGCATAGCGACCTCTCCACCACGCAAATTTATACCCACGTCGCGACCGAGCGGCTACGGCAGTTACATCAACAGCATCATCCCCGCGCCTGACGCGGAGATCAAACGGCCAAACTATAAGGCCATGAGGATAATCAATGAAAAAGCGTTACTTTCTCCTTTCCCTGCTGATAGCAGCTGGTCTGACGCACGCTGACGATGCGGCCGTCAAACACTCCCTGGCAAAACTGGGGCTGCAGCAGATGGAGATTCAGCCGTCGCCTTTGCCGGGGATAAAAACCGTGCTGACCGAGAGCGGCGTGCTTTACGTCACCGAAGACGGTAAACAGTTTATTCAGGGGCCGCTGTATGACATTAGCGGCGCTCAGCCGGTAAACGTGACCAATAAGCTGCTGGAGAAAAAAGTCGACGCGCTGAGCAGCGAAATGATCGTTTATAAAGCGCCGAAAGAGCAGCATGTCATTACCGTCTTTACCGACATTACCTGTGGCTACTGCCATAAGCTGCACTCACAAATGGCAGACTACAACGCGCTGGGGATTACGGTGCGTTATCTGGCGTTCCCACGTGAGGGTATGAATGGACAAATCGCCAAAGAGATGAAATCGATCTGGTGCGCTACCGATCCTAAAAAGGCTTTCGATGCGGCAATGAAAGGCGAAACGCCTGCGGCAGCCGACTGCAAAATTGATCTCGCTAAGCATTACCAGCTTGGCATTCTCTACGGCATCCAGGGCACGCCGGCTATTCTGCTGCAAAACGGCATGATGATCCCTGGCTATCAGGGGCCGCAGGAAATGAAAAAACTGCTGGATAGCCAGAAGACAGGCGGCTAAGCCCGGTGAAAGGAAAAACTGAATTACGCCGCCGCGTGGCGGAGCAGCCGGACGAGCTGCCGGAGACTCTCCATCCTCTGCTGCGTCGACTTTACGCTCATCGTGGCGTTAAGGAGGCGGTCGAGCTGGAACGCGGGGCCAAAAACCTTCACGCGTTTCACTCGCTCAGCGGCATTGAGCGGGCGGCAGAGATCCTGCAAAAGGCCATAGCCGATAATCTGTGCATTATGATCGTCGGGGATTTCGACGCCGACGGTGCCACCAGTACCGCGTTGACCGTTCTGGCTTTACGCAGCATGGGCGGGCGCAATATCAAGTATCTGGTGCCAAACCGGTTTGACGACGGCTACGGCCTGAGTCCGGAAGTGGTGGAGCAGGCGGAGGCACGTGGCGCGCAGCTGATTATGACCGTGGATAACGGCATCTCTTCCCATGCGGGCGTCGCGCTGGCGCATGAAAAAGGCATCGCCGTGGTGATCACCGATCACCACCTTCCCGGCGACACGCTGCCGGATGCGGAAGCGATTGTTAACCCTAATCTGGCGGACAGCGAGTTCCCATCGCGCTCGCTGGCTGGCGTGGGCGTCGCTTTTTATTTGATGTTGGCGCTGCGGGCGCGGCTGCGTGACAGCGGCATCACCACGCTGCCGAACCTGGCCGAGTTACTGGACCTGGTGGCATTGGGCACCGTGGCGGACGTGGTGCCGCTGGATGCCAACAACCGTATCCTGGTCTGGCAGGGCCTGAGCCGCATCCGTGCCGGCAAATGCCGCGTCGGCATTCGTGCGCTGCTGGAAATTGCCAATCGCGACGCGCGCCAGCTTGCCGCCAGCGATTTAGGCTTTGCATTGGGGCCGCGCCTCAATGCTGCCGGCAGGCTTGACGACATGTCGGTTGGCGTGGCGCTGTTGCTCAGCGAAGATATTGCCCAGGCCCGCATGCTGGCCAGCGAACTGGATGCGCTGAACCAGACGCGCAAAGAGATAGAGCAGGGGATGCAGACGGAAGCGCTGGCGCTGTGCGACGCGCTGGAACGCAGCAGCGAAGCCTTACCGCTGGGTATCGCCATGTATCACCCGGAATGGCATCAGGGCGTGGTCGGCATTCTGGCCTCGCGGTTGAAAGAGCGTTTTCACCGTCCGGTTATCGCTTTTGCACCTGCCGGTGACGGCACGCTAAAAGGCTCCGGGCGATCCATCAGCGGGTTGCATATGCGTGATGCGCTTGAGCGGCTTGATACGCTCTATCCCGGCATGATTATTAAGTTTGGCGGCCACGCTATGGCCGCGGGGTTGTCGCTGCAGGCAGAAAAGTTTGACGAATTCCGCCAGCGCTTTGGCGAGCTGATCGGCGAATGGCTCAGCGAAGAATCTTTGCAGGGCGTCGTCTGGTCTGACGGTCAGCTTATGGCGCAGGAACTGACGCTGCCCACTGCAGAACTGCTGCGTGAGGCCGGGCCGTGGGGGCAGGCATTTCCTGAACCGCAGTTTGACGGCAAGTTTAAACTGATCCAGCAGCGGCTGGTGGGCGAGCGCCATCTGAAAGTCATGCTGGAGCCGCTGGGCGGCGGGCCGCTGCTTGACGGCATCGCTTTTAATGTGGATACCGCGCTCTGGCCCGATCCCAGCGTGAAGCAGGTCGAGCTGGCTTACAAGCTTGATATCAATGAGTTCCGCGGCAACCGTAGCGTACAGCTGATTATCGATCATCTCTGGCCGCTGTAGCGCAGCCTGGCAACGGTCCTGTCAGCAAAAGAGGCTTTTCTCTGCTGGCAGGAGATCGTAACGGTAAATAGGCTATTAACGTTCTGTGCCGGGCAAACAGTAGGATGAGCGATCATCGGCAATCGGCTTTACGTGTGATGGCGGTCAGCGCCCGGCGGCGACCGCCAGCGCCTGAAAACAGGCTACGCCGGTGAATGAAACGATGTGCGTTTACGCTGTCGGCGATCTGCAACCTGCAACCTGCAACCTGCAACCTGCAACCTGTACAGGTTCTCTCTCTGACGGATGAGTGGCAAATTATCTGTCCGGCTGCGCGCGCCGCCGGTTGAACATCAACCAGGGTCATTGCCGACCCTGAACCTTTCGACTGCGGGATCAGCAGCAGCAAACTGCTGCCGCGCTAACGCTACAAACTCCCCGCAAATTCGTTTAAACTGCGTAGTTACATTGCAGACTTTTGAAGATCTAAATCATGTTTGAAATTAATCCGGTAAAGAACCGAATTCAGGATCTCACTGAGCGCAGCAGCGTTCTCAGGGGGTATCTTTGACTACGATGCCAAGAAAGAGCGCCTGGAAGAAGTAAACGCCGAGCTGGAACAGCCGGACGTCTGGAACGAACCTGAACGCGCGCAGGCGCTGGGTAAAGAGCGTTCCGCGCTGGAAGCGGTAGTAGAAACGCTGGATCAGCTGGGCCAGGGGCTGGAAGATGTTACCGGCCTGCTGGAGCTGGCGGTTGAAGCGGATGACGAAGAAACCTTCAACGAAGCGGTTGCCGAGCTGGACGGGCTGGATAAAAAGCTCGCCGAGCTGGAATTCCGCCGTATGTTCTCTGGCGAATACGATGGGGCAGACTGCTACATCGATATTCAGGCCGGCTCCGGCGGAACCGAAGCGCAGGACTGGGCCAGTATGCTGGTGCGTATGTACCTGCGTTGGGCCGAAGCAAAAGGCTTTAAAACCGAAGTGATCGAAGAGTCAGAGGGCGAAGTGGCCGGGACTAAATCCGCCACGCTGCGTATCAGCGGCGATTACGCCTTCGGCTGGCTGCGTACCGAAACCGGCGTGCATCGCCTGGTGCGTAAAAGCCCGTTCGATTCCGGTGGTCGTCGTCATACTTCTTTCAGTTCCGCATTTGTGTATCCGGAAGTGGATGACGATATTGATATCGAGATTAACCCGGCCGACCTGCGTATTGACGTTTATCGCGCTTCCGGTGCCGGTGGTCAGCACGTTAACCGTACGGAATCCGCGGTACGTATCACCCACATTCCTACCGGTACGGTGACCCAGTGTCAGAACGACCGCTCTCAGCACAAAAATAAAGACCAGGCGATGAAGCAGATGAAGGCGAAGCTGTACGAGCTGGAAATGCAAAAGAAAAATGCTGAGAAACAGTCGCTGGAAGACAACAAATCCGATATCGGCTGGGGCAGCCAGATCCGCTCCTACGTGCTTGACGATTCACGCATCAAGGATCTGCGCACTGGCGTGGAAACCCGTAATACTCAGGCGGTGCTGGACGGCGATCTGGACCGATTCATTGAAGCAAGTTTGAAAGCAGGGCTATAAGGAACTGACATGTCAGAACAACAACCGCAGGGCGCCGACGCCGCACTTGAGCTGAATAATGAACTGAAAGCGCGTCGCGAAAAGCTGAGCGTGCTGCGTGAGAACGGCGTGGCATTTCCCAACGATTTCCGTCGCGACAGCCTTTCCGACCAGCTGCATGCGCAACATGACGCAAAAGAGAATGAAGAGCTGGAAGCGCTGGGCATAGAAGTCAGCGTGGCGGGCCGTATGATGACCCGCCGTATCATGGGCAAGGCCTCATTCGTGACGCTGCAGGACGTGGGCGGCCGCATCCAGCTTTACGTTTCTCGCGACGATCTGGCGGAAGGCATCTACAACGAACAGTTTAAAAAATGGGACCTCGGCGATATCGTCGGCGCTCGTGGCAAACTGTTCAAAACCAAAACCGGTGAGCTTTCTATCCACTGTAGCGAGCTGCGCCTGCTGACTAAAGCACTGCGTCCGCTGCCGGATAAGTTTCATGGTCTGGCCGATCAGGAAACCCGCTATCGCCAGCGTTATCTGGATCTGATTTCCAACGAAGAATCGCGCAAAACGTTTAAAATTCGTTCGCAGATCATGGCGGGCATCCGCAGCTTTATGGTCGGCCGCGACTTTATGGAAGTGGAAACGCCTATGATGCAGGTGATCCCCGGC
>NZ_DALZCD010000041.1:0-21054 GCF_031978025.1 Erwinia sp. | reverse complement strand
ACCGCCGGGGAATATACCAGCAACATGTTCTGGATAGTGGGAATAGCACTGATCGCCTCGTGGGGAGTGGCGGTGCTGTTTACCCCCTGGCTGGGAGTGAAGCTGCTGCCGGATATCAAAAAAGTGCAGGGCGGGCACGAGGCGATCTACAACACCCCTCATTACAATCGCCTCAGACTTCTGCTGAACAAGGTCATCGCGCGCAAATGGTGGGTCGCCTGTGCCGTAACAGGCTGCTTTGCGGTTGCGTTGTCCGGCATGGGGCTGGTAAAAAAACAATTCTTTCCCACCTCCGATCGTCCCGAAGTGCTGGTCGAAGTGCAAATGCCCTATGGGACGTCTGTTGAACAGACCAGCCAGGCGACAGCGCGGATTGAGCATTGGCTCCAAAAGCAGCGGGAAACGCGTACGGTGACGGCCTACATCGGCCAGGGTGCACCTCGCTTCTATCTGGCCATGGCGCCGGAGCTGCCCGATCCCTCTTTTGCGAAGATTGTGGTGCTGACTGGCGGAGAGCGCGATCGCGATACATTGAAGCAGCGCTTGCGGGAAGCGGTGGCAGATGGTCTTGCACCTCAGGCGCAGGTGCGTGTTACCCAGCTGGTATTCGGACCTTATTCTCCGTATCCGGTCGCTTACCGGGTGACGGGCCCCGATGCTGATGTGCTGCGCCAGCTCGCCGGCCAGGTAAAGACGCTGATGCAGAACAGCCCGATGATGCGTACCGTCAATACTGACTGGGGATCGCGCGTGCCGGTGGTGCATTTCCGTCTGGATCAGGATCGGCTACAGGCGATGGGGCTGACGCCTGAACAGGCAGCCCGCCAGCTGCAGTTTTACCTGAGCGGTGCGCCTGTTACGGCCGTTCGTGAGGATATTCGCTCCGTGGAAGTGACCGGCCGGGCCGCCGGAGATATTCGGCTCAATCCGGCTCGCCTTGATGGATTGACGCTGGCTGGTGCCCAGGGGCAGCGTATTCCGCTCTCGCAGCTGGGCGAAACGGAAATTCGCATGGAGGAGCCGCTGCTGCGTCGTCGCGACAGAATGCCTACCATAACGGTTCGCGGCGACATTGCCGACGGCCTGCAGCCACCTGACGTCTCTACGGCCATCACGCGGCAGCTTCAGCCGCTGCTGTCCTCGCTGCCGCCGGGATACCGTATTGAGCAGGCAGGCTCTATTGAGGAGTCGGGGAAAGCCATGCAGGCGATGCTGCCGCTGTTCCCCATTATGATTGCCCTGACGCTGCTGATTATCATCCTGCAGGTGCGTTCCATGTCGGCGATGATGATGGTGTTTATGACGGCGCCGCTGGGACTGATTGGGGTCGTGCCCACGCTGCTGCTGTTCCAACAGCCGTTTGGTATCAATGCGCTAGTCGGCCTGATCGCGCTGTCGGGCATTCTGATGCGCAATACGCTGATTTTGATTGGTCAGATCCATCAAAATGAGCGGGAAGGTCAGGAGCCGTTTCACGCTGTTGTCCAGGCGACAGTGCAGCGCGCCCGGCCGGTGCTGCTGACCGCGCTGGCGGCCATCCTGGCATTTATTCCGCTAACGCACTCCGTGTTCTGGGGCACGCTCGCCTTTACGCTTATCGGCGGGACGCTGGGCGGTACCCTGGTAACCCTGCTGTTTTTACCTGCGATGTACGCTATCTGGTTCCGAATTTCTGAGCCGGTGACGTCGCGATCGGCCTTTGATAAAGGGATGAAAAAGGGCGCTTAAACGTCAGGCCCGCAGATACTCTACCGCGATCGTCAATAGCGGCTGGCAGAGATTAAAAGCTGTCGGCCGTTGCTGGCGGAGCGGTAAAACTTGCTGAGCGCGGTTTTGTGGAGGCATAGCCGCTACCGGTAAAATGCGCAGAACGGTGCAGTGATCCTCGCCAGGCATGTTTAATCCTGGTTTTCGCGGGGAAGCGATGCCCGTCTTGCCCAATCCGCGAGCGCCAGCTGAAGGTGATATTCAATAAAGCCCGCCTTAAAAGTGCTGTAGCGATGCATATCATTTTCACTTGCCCGTGCCGCCGAACGCTTTACCTCGGTATACCGTTCTGCCGCTTCCTGATTTCCAATAAGATAATCACGAAAGGCCAGATGCCTGACGATTTGCCTGTCACCTGTGGCAAAAGCATGCACCTGATGACTACGCTGCTCTCCGCCTTTGGTAAAATACCTGCGGTTCGGGATCCCGTTTTCCCCACGCGCGCGGTATCCGGCTCGCGCCATGGCCGCATTTAAGGTGTCCAGCGCGTTCAGGCTAACCACTTCAAGCAATATATCTATAGTGGGTTTTGCTGCCAGGCCCGGCACTGACGTGCTGCCAACGTGATGAATTTGCGCAATAACGTGGCCCAGCGTCCTCTTTAACAGCAGGCTTTCATCTTCAAACATGGCTGGCCACTGCTTATCGTAAGCAGCAATCGTGACTTTTCTCATCCCCCGGCTCCTTATCTTCCCGTAATTTTTGCTATAAGTTTACCTTGTCGGCTGATGACGTCCCTCAGCTCTGCTGGCTGATTTTTAATGTCCCACAAGAGCAGCCATCTTTCCTGGTCATTTTTGCCGAAAAAGCGGCATTGCTCCGGTAAAGCAGGGGGAAGAGAGAGGAAGCAGGCAGGGGAAACAGAACCGCTCCAACAGGAGGGTGTCCCTGGTTTCATGGCGGGTCGCCCGTGGCCTTTTGAATAAATATTACGGTACAGAGGCGTGTACCGGAAGGCATCATGAAAATCGTTCATGTTCGTTGAAATTAAATCACTTTTCCTCAACCGGCGACTCAGGCATAAAGGATGTAACGTTAATAACTTTAGATAATATGAAATCTGGGATGGCCTGCAAGGCAACATATAAATCAGATTTATAACAAAACAGGATACCAGACCGCGATGAATACAGCGTTTACCTTTACGATTAAAAGCCTTCGTTTCGACGAGAATTATAACCCTTCCGGGAATACGCGCATCACCACCAACTTTGCCAATCTGGCCAGGGGTGAAAAGCGGCAGGAGAACCTGCGCAACGCCCTGGTAATGATTAATAACCGTTTCAATGCCCTGGCAGATTGGGATAATCCCCGCGCCGATCGTTATTCGGTTGAGCTGGATATCGTCTCTGCTGAGTTAAACGTTGAGGTCAGGGGCAACGCCTTCCCGGTAATTGAAATATTAAAAACCACTATCGTTGACAAAAAAACTAACGAACGTATTGATGGGATTGTGGGCAATAACTTTTCCTCTTACGTGCGGGATTATGATTTTAGCGTAGTGCTGCCAGAACATAATAAGAATCAGACCGGATTCACCCTTCCGGTTAATTTTGGTGAGCTACACGGCAACATATTTAAACGCTTCGTTAATTCAGACGTCTACAAACAAAACTTTAATAAAGCCCCGGTCATCTGCCTGAGCGTCTCGACTAAAAACACCTATTGTCGCACGGCGAATCAGCATCCCGTATTAGGCGTTGAGTATCAACAGGATGAGCCTTCACTGACCGACATCTACTTTGCAAAAATGGGGCTGCAGGCGCGCTATTTCATGCCGCCAAATAGCGTGGCGCCCTTAGCCTTTTATTTTCACGGTGATTTGCTCAGCGATTACACCAATCTTGAGCTGGTCAGTACTATCAGTACGATGGAAACGTTCCAGAAGATTTATCGTCCTGAGGTTTACAACGCTAATTCTGTTGCCGGAAAGCTGTATCAGCCTAACCTGAATCACCAGGATTATTCTTTAACCCGCATTGTTTACGATCGGGAAGAGCGCAGCCAGTTAGCCGTTGAGCAGGGGAAGTTTACTGAAGAGCATTTCATTAAACCTTACCAGACTGTCCTTGAGCAATGGGCTACCGATTCCGCTCTTTAATAAACCGAAAAAATAAGGTCACCTTTTATGAAAAAGCTTTTACCGACATCGACTGCTGGCAGCTTACCTAAACCTTCGTGGCTTGCGCAGCCGGAGACGCTTTGGTCACCCTGGAAATTACAGGGCAGTGAGTTGGTCGACGGCAAGCAGGATGCGCTTCGCCTGTGTCTGACCGATCAGCTGCAGGCCGGTATTGATATCGTCAGTGACGGTGAACAAACGCGCCAGCATTTTGTAACGACCTTTATTGAGCACCTTAGCGGCGTTGATTTTGAAAAGCGCCAGATCGTTAAAATTCGCGATCGCTATGATGCAAGCGTTCCTACGGTGGTGGGTGAGGTCACTCGCCAAAAACCTGTTTTTGTAGAAGACGCCAAATTTTTACGTCAGCAAACCAGCCAGCCGATTAAATGGGCTCTGCCTGGCCCTATGACGATGATAGATACGCTGTATGACAGCCACTATAAAAGCCGTGAAAAGCTGGCCTGGGAATTCGCCAAAATCCTGAATCAGGAAGCCAAAGAGTTAGAAGCGGCTGGCGTTGATATTATTCAGTTCGATGAGCCCGCCTTTAATGTCTTTTTTGATGAGGTGAATGACTGGGGCATCGCCGCTTTAGAAAGAGCCGTTGAAGGGCTTAACTGTGAAACTGCCGTGCATATTTGCTACGGGTACGGCATTAAAGCCAATACGGACTGGAAAAAAACGCTGGGTTCAGAGTGGCGACAGTATGAAGAGGTTTTCCCAAAACTGAAAACGTCGGCCATTGATATCATCTCGCTGGAATGCCAGAACTCACATGTCCCGATGGACCTGATTGAGCTTATTCGTGGTAAAAAAGTCATGGTCGGTGCCATCGATGTGGCAACAAATACTATTGAAACGCCGGAGGAAGTGGCTAATACGCTGCGTAAGGCGCTGCAGTTTGTCGACGCCGACAAGCTCTATCCTTCAACCAATTGCGGCATGGTCCCCCTGGGTCGTCAGGTCGCCATGGGCAAGTTGAATGCCCTGAGCGCGGGTGCAGAAATTGTCCGCAGAGAAATTCTGGCCAGGTAAGTTCGCAGCCTACCAAAGTATCTGAAAGACATTCAGTCCGGGGATGGTTAATGCGCCAAAAAGCCAACCGGACTGAGTGTTAGTGAGTATGTCCTTTCCTGCCTGCGTGATTTACCCATCCCGGAAAATAACCCCTTTCACGCCAGGCCAATCGCAGCCCGGTATCATTACGGCACTGGTGTAGCATGCCTTTTGTAGCCACTTCCCATCCTGATTGATTTTTAAACCTTCCTTGTGGAGGCAATTTTTAAAATAACCAAATTTGTAGACAGCAGAGAGAGTTGCCGGCCTGCAAGCTAACCACAATCCTGATGTCCGGGTGTGAAACATGCCACACAATTTGATTGTTACTCTCAAGAGTTTTTTCATGTTGACGATACACACAGTAATCATCTGCCTGTTGGTATCCTTCCATGAAAGTTTCAACCCGTATTATCGGAGGCTTCGGCCTTATGGTACTGCTGCTGGCCATCTGCGTCGGCGTGGCTATCAATGCTCTTAACCATGCCCGGGACGATATGGGCGACGTGGTAAATGTCAAAATGAAAAAGTTTCAGCTGGCGCTTGATATGCGCGCCAGCGTACGTGACTTGTCTATTGCGGTCAGAAACCTGGCATTGTTATCCGATCCAAAAGAAATGGCGCCCGAATGGGTGCGCGTGCAGACCCAGAAAAGCCTGTTCATCAAAAATCGTGAGGCGCTGGGCGAGCTGATGAAAACGGATTCGGTCCCGGCGGGTCGGGAGGCGTTTCGGAAAATTTTGGAAAGAGAAGGACCCGCCATGGCGAGCTTTGAACAGGCTGGCCAGCTTGGTTTGCAGAATCGCCAGCAGGAGACCGTTACGTACTTAATGACCGTCTCCCGGCCGGCGCAGCGGTCGTTACAGGAAGCGCTTAATACCCTGACCGATATACAAATGCATAATGCCCGCAGTGCCGTGGAAAGTAGCAGCGAACAGAGCCGTCGTGCCGCAATCCTGCTGGGCGGTCTGGTGCTGATATCGGTCGTGCTTGCTGCCGTTACCGGTTTCATGCTTATACGGACGCTGATGCGCCAGCTGGGCGGCGAGCCGACCCAGGCACAGAGCCTGGCGGCCGCGATCGCTGGTGGAGACCTGACGTCCCGGGTCATGCTTCGTCCCGGTGATAATACCAGCATGCTGGCGTCGCTGGCCCTGATGCAAAATCGCCTTAGCGAACTGGTTTCGCAGATTAAGGACGCCTCGGCTTCCGTTTCGCTTGCTTCTGATGAAATTGCCAGAGGCAATACTGAGCTCTCGGCACGTACTGAACAGCAGGCAGCAGCGCTACAGGAAACGGCTGCAAGCATGGAAGAATTAACCGCGACGGTGAAAAGCAACACGGCGGGGGCGACTTATACGGCTGGCTCGGCGCGTGAGGCGGCCACACTCGTCCGGAACGGTGAAAAGAACGTGCGTCAAATGACCGAAACCATGGCAGATATCTCTGCCAGCGCGGCAAAAGTACGGGATATCACCGGCACGATTGAGAGTATTGCCTTTCAGACTAATATCCTGGCACTGAACGCAGCGGTAGAGGCGGCTCGGGCGGGCGAACAGGGGCGGGGATTTGCCGTGGTCGCCAGCGAAGTCCGTACGCTGGCGCAACGTAGCGCGACGGCCGCGCGAGATATAAAAGGCCTGATTGAGAACGCGGTGACCATGGTCGAAGCAGGGGTGATAGTGGCTGACAGCACGGCGGAAAATATTATGAGCGTGACCGGGAAAGTCAGCGAGCTGGCTGAAGCCATGGACGAGATCGCACTGGCTTCAAACGAGCAAATGCAGGGGATTTCCCAGGTGACCGTGGCCGTAGGGCAGATGGACGGCGTGACCCAGAGCAACGCCGCGCTGGTAGAAGAGTCAACGACCGCTTCTCAGTCGCTGGCGGAACAGGTTCACGCGCTTCGAGGGATGGTCGATACTTTCCGTGTTTGAATTGGTCGGAAAGGGAGGTCATATCCCGTTTCCGGCTGAGGGCGTGCCGATCCGATACCGTACGAAAGGTTGAACCATCGGCTCGCGCGTCGGAAAAGCCAATTCGTCGTAATAAGTGATGGGCCCGAAGAGGTATTTATTTAAATAAAACAGTATACTACGCATTAATGTTAGCGATCTTTAAGACCGGATACGGTGCTGGTTCTGTTAGCCGGGCCAGCGCAGGCAGAAAGTCGCTAGAATTAACGTTAAATTAAATCTTCGGAGTAACTAATGAACGACGACATCCCACTTAAATATTATGACATCGTGGATGAGTATTCGACAGAATGCGCGAAACCTGTGGCCGACGCGGAGCGCGATTCTCTGGCGCACTATTTCCAGCTGCTAATAGGTCGGTTATCGAATAATGAAGAAATCGACGAGGACGCGCAAAGAGAGATGGCTAAAGAGGCCGGTATCAATGAAGGACGGATAGATGATATAGCCGCATTTCTCAATCAATGGGGCAATGAGTAGCTTTATCCTACCGGCTTAACGTGACAGGAAAAGAGCCTGTCCGGCATCGAGGGGGCGTTGGCTAACTATTTTGCTTCCTGCCCGGAATCACTAACCGATTAAGACCCTTACCCGGCCCACGCCGGGTTCCTGTGGACGTTTGTAACGCAACTGCAGGAAAATCAGCCTTGGTATCTTTCCTGAAGGGCTGAAAATAGTATTCGGAAAGCTTAGCGACAGCGCGACATTCTTATCATCAGAACGGGTGCGGCAATTGTGATGGGAATGGATAAACCCGCAGATGCAGGCCATACTGTTTTTTTTCTGGCGGCTTAACAGATATTTTTCAGGAGGTTTCCTGAGAAGGTGTGCCCGTATCATAAAATGAGCGGGATGCTGTAAATTTAAGTAAAAATGAATGCTTTATGGCTATAACGCACCGATGATATTAAGCCAAATTTAACCGTTATCAACCCTGTTTTTCAGGGCTTACCTTCAGGATCCGACAGGAAAAGATGCCTTATTCACTCCCCCTTCGCACGATGACGGTTTTGGCGCTTATGATTGTAGCGGGCTGTTCCTCCCATACGCGTGATGAGGCCAATGGTGATAACGTCAAAGCGACTCATCGGGCCGGCGAACCCGACCTTATTCCTGTGATAGCAGCGTTACATGACCAGATGTACTCATGGGAAGGCACGCCTTATCAATGGGGCGGCACGGAGCTTTCCGGCGTGGACTGTTCAGGCTTTGTCTGGCGCACCCTTAAAGACCGCTTTAACTTACCGATGAAGCGCGTAACCACCAGCCAGCTGATCCATATGGGCACCCGTATTCAGCCCGATCGCTTACAGCCTGGCGATTTGGTTTTTTTCCGTGTTAATCGCCAGATGCACGTGGGCTTTTATGATACCGATCGGCATTTCCTTCACGCTTCGGCCAGCCGCGGCGTAATGCGCTCGTCACTGGATAACGTTTACTGGAAATCGGTGTTCCTTGAAGCCCGCAGGCTACCTAATGAACATGGCGCACAAATATCATTTAATTACGATGATGAAGATAAAAGCGCGCTGGCTAAAAATTAACTATTTCGTCAAGAGTAGTAACAGATAAATCCCCGACTTTTGCTGCTTCGCATTATTTTTTTCAGGTTAGGCGAAGTGCTCGCTGCGGGCGGGGTAATGATAAGAGTTTGAAGGCTTGTGGGATGAAAGAGCACTAACGAACAGGATCTGTCCTGTTTCAGTGGACTATCCCACCAGGAAAGCGGGGCGTACTTTTCTGACCAATGCGAAGGGAGATGAAGATGGAAAAAAGGGGCCGGGTAGAGCCACCCTTTGTTTGTCCTTATTCTTCAACCGATCCAGCAGGTCAGCAAGGTCACGCGGGTGAATATGTTTTTGCAGGAGCGTCAGGGCTGCCATACTTCGATGGGTCATGATTTCATCGTCAGGTATCACCATAACGTCGACCAGATGAAAACGACCGCTATAGAGCTTTTCTGCACAAACAGGATCGGCAAATTCATCCAGCCATCGCGAGGAGCAGGGGCTGCACCTGCCGGTGTAGAATAACCCGCGGCAGCTTTTTATGCCCCTTGTCCAGGTGACGCTGCATAGCCGCTACCGCATAGCGAAGAAGCCGGAAAACCATGTGCCTGTCCGGCGTGGACTGATATTCGATCAGCTCGTGCACAAAGGCGTCACCGGCCGTGGTTTTCAGGTTATAGAGCACGTCGCTGAACCAGGGCCGCAGATTTTCCTCAATAAAGCTTCCGGACTCCAGTTTTAGCGTATTAAAATCGCACAGGTTTTGAAGATCTGCCGGCAGATGCAGCTGCATAAAATCTCGCGCAGTCTCTGGATGTGTCAGAAACTGCTTGAATGTCAGGTCGTGTGGCGTTGGCGAGACATTTTTCCAGGCCTGGCATTTTTCTCAGACATCATCGTTTCCGTTGTCTGGCTGATAAAGAGCCATACTAAACCTGTTCGGGTGGTGCATTGACCATAGGGCTTTCATCAGGATCCTTCCTTTTTAGGTTTAAAAGCATTACTAATCAATATATTGGATAGCATGCTCGTCCTTTTATGGGGCCATTACGCCCTTTAACCGACAGTCATCCAGCCCTTTTTCATCGGGCTGGTTTTAGCGTCAGGATGCCGCCTGAAAAAAAACCATACTTTTCTGTACACAGGCTATCCACTTTTTCTGTGGATAAAATTATAACGCGTCAGATAGTCAGATCTTTTCCGACACGCGCGCATGGGCGATAAATTATGGTGCCTTTTTCTCCATTAAATCCACCATGGCTCCCTGATGAGCATCAACATTACGGATATAGCGCATCAGCGTTTCCGGCTTTTTCCAGGTGCCTTCCTGCATGATTTGCGCCACCGCATATCCCTGCTTCGCCATATCCTGAGCTGCGCCAACGCGGGCACTGTGCCCGCTCCAGCCGCCATACCGATTCTTATTTAATTTTGCAGACTGGCTGTTGCCAGCGGCATACCAGGCATGGGCAAAGATCGTTTCGAACGCGGGCGTGCTTAACGGGCGATCGACAATAAGAACGGCTTTATTGCCGCGATGCACAGGACAGAACAGAAAGGCATCCGGTTCGGCCGCCAGACCAGCCGCCGCTATCCACTCCTGCAGGCGCTGTGTCGACAGGCTGCTCAGTGCCTTAATCAAACCGCCCGTCTGTACAATGGTTTTAGTCCAGGCGACATCAAGAATGATGCGTCCGTCTTCGGCAAACGTAATGTCACGGACCCGAAGGCGGGAAAGCTCGCTGACACGCAACAGCGTATTGTACGCAACATGAAGGAAGGCCAGATTGCGTTTCTCTTTTAGTAAAGAAGAATGTCGCCACAACTCATCAAGCATTCTCAGATCGACCAGACGAAAAGGGATCGCCTGCCCGGTACGCTCACCGCCTAAAACGGCTGCACGATTTATCTTTTTGATCGCGCGGAAAACAAGCGGCGAAGCGTTGGGCGGCACCAGACCGGCATTACGATGTAACATTGAAATCAGCGAGGCGTGAGTGGCAATGGTCGAAGAGGCTCGCCCGTTCAACTGAAGGAAATGAAGGTAATCGCGAAGGTCGGCATCAGTCATAGGTAAAAAGCTACGGGCCTGCTCACTGGCCCATTGATAGCAGACGCGCATAACACTAAGCAGCTGTCGCCAGGTGTTGGATGAAAAGGCATCCCTGTCCTGAACGAACGCTTTTAGCCGCGCGGTGATATCTTCATCCGCGGTAAAAGTCGATACCAGGCTACCGTTGGCGATAATTTCGTCCATTGTCAGGTGACACTCCTTCACTTCTGTTGCGAACGCACTACGCGAATTCAATAAGGGATCGGGTGGCCCCGAAAAATTTACCTAGCCTCGCCGATTGCAGGCTGCATTTCAACTTATCTTCGTGTTCAGTACACCATTGCCGTTGGCCATCAGGCCGCTCCTGCCCGGTAGACCTGCTTCAGGGCTCTTTATAGTGAATGGATAAACTGATGAAATCAGGGCCGGGGCATGTTTCAAAATAATCTCAGGCGGTTAGGGGGCCTGAAGCAGGCATCACCCCGGAGGGGCCGTGTATGTTAATAGCCGACAAGCTAAAAGCGGCTTTTCACCAAAAGTGTTAACAGTCATGCGTCTCTTTTCATCAGACTTAAACTGAATCGCCTTTAGTACTGAGGACTTGCTCCAGGAGGATCGAATCCCGCGCGTTTTTCAGCACAGGCGGAACGGTGATAATAAAATGTATCATTTACACGGTTAACTTCATTATAAAGGGGGTAGGCTCCTCCTTAGCGAATTAATATAAGCAGGCTGTGCGATATTTCCATAATATGCATCTACACTTCATCCTTAAATTTAAGGGGGAGTCATGCAAAAAATAATTGTTTTTGATGTCAACGAGACGCTTCTGGATATAGAAGCACTAAACCCGTTCTTTTTCCGGGTTTTTGGTGACGAGAAGGTGATGCGTCAGTGGTTCTCTGAGTTAATTATCTATTCTCAGGCGCTTACGCTTAGCGGCAGCTATAAACCTTTTGGCGAGCTTGCGGTAGCCGTATTGCAGATGGTGGCCGATATAAGAGGAGAAGGGCTTTCAGATGAAAACATTGATGAATTCAGGGAGCAGTTGGCAATGCTTCCTGCTCACCCGGATGCGATCCCGGCGTTAGATATGCTCAAAGCCGCAGGGTTTCGCCTGGTGACGCTGACGAACTCATCAACCCGGGCGGGTCAGAAAGTGCTCGAACGCTCGGGCCTTGCCCGCTTTTTTGAAAAGCAATTTTCGGTTGAGGAAGTTAAACGTTTCAAGCCTGCTTCTGAAAATTATACCCATGTTGCACTGGCGTTAGGCGTGGACGCCGATCGGCTGCGCCTGGTGGCAGCACATGCCTGGGACGTAATAGGCGCAATAGCCTGTGGCTGGAAAGGCGCGCTGGTTACCCGTCCGGGCAATGCAGCCCTGCAAGCTGGGGAACAACCCGATATTTTTGGCAACGATCTTATCACCGTCGCGCATCGCATCATCAGTATGGATGGCTCTGATTAAACGTTAGCCCGCTGACATCCCGCTGCCCGCAAAGTGGATTACGGGCGGCAGGACGTCAGCAGGGTTATATTTAATCCATCTAATACAAAAGATATTCTTATCATCCCCTGTTATCCCGCGCATCTCCTTTTATTTCATTCCTGACGTTAAATAGCGCTGTACACCAGAAGGGAAATAACCATCAACGCCAGGATGATATTCCGAACAAGGACCGCAGTCGGCGGAAATCATTACAATTGGTAAACATTCCCTTTGAGGTCTCAGGGTGAAAAAGGAAAACGACGATTGCGATCTTTTGCCTAAAAACGATAGCCACACTTTATGTCAGTGATTATTTGGCAATAAGGGAAATTTATGCGGGCGCCTTGCGGTGGCGAATAAAATTTACCGACAGTCCCTGTTAATTCTCCAGATACTGCCGATATAAGATCTGGATACTTTTATTGAGACTGGCGACAGGCCAGGTATTCTGAAACGGCATCCCTTTGCTTTGCCAGAGGGGCAATGTTTATTCGGAAAGATTTATTTCATTATACGCGATGCAATTTCTGACGGGTAGTCAATATTATGCAGAGGTAAACCCCTTTTTTAATGATAACTACTTAATATTTAACTTATTATAATGCCGGGGGTCTCGGATGCACCTGAAACTTCTATGGTTAGCAATGCTTAATATTGTCACCATATTTTTACTTTCTGCCCTGTGGGAGTACGGACTTGAGGGACAAATTTCTACGCTCCTCGGTCTGGAGTACAGTGCGGATTTTGAAACCAGTGAAAGACTGAGGTTTATTCTGACCTCGTCTGGCTTTGCTCTGTTGGCCATGATTATCCCGGGCCTGCTTATCGGCAGGCTCGTACGTAAAATGCTCACGGCTGAAAAAAATGCCCTTCGACTGGCCGATACGGATGAACTTACCGGGGTGGGTAATCGTCGGGCATTCAGCGCTCGTATTGCCCAGCTTGACGCAGCCGGGCAGCCTTATTTTCTTACGTTACTCGACATCAATGATTTTAAAAGCATTAATGACCTGAACGGGCACCATCAGGGGGATGCCACGCTGGTTTCTCTGGCCAACCTGCTGGCGGAATCTGTCAGCCCGCACACCCATGTGTTTCGCATCGGCGGTGATGAGTTTGCTATGACCTCGGGCGGTGGGCAGCCTGAAGAGGCGGTCAGAACGGCGGCCACTCTCCGTCTTCGTGCCACGGAGATCCGCACCGGGCCTCACACCTTTCTGGGACTGTCGATTGGAGTAGCGTGTTCGACCTGCTGCGGTGGTTCCGGCATCGTGCGGGCAGCCGATTTGGCTATGTACGAAGCCAAGCGGGATAAAACGCCGTACCCGGTCCATTTTTCACCGGATATGGAGCTGACTTTCCTCCGCAGAGAAAAGCTTGAGCATGACGTTACCGAAGCGATTAAAAATCATGCCATCGTCCCTTTCCTGCAGCCCATCGTCTGTCTACAGACAGGCCGCATTACCGGTTTCGAGATCCTGGCACGCTGGATATCCGGCTCTGGTAAAGTGATAGCGCCTGCGGTGTTTATCCCCGTAGTGGAAAAGCTGGGATTGATGGATACCCTGACCGTTGAGCTGCTGCAGGCCGTCGTCCTTAAGATTTCGGGCTGGCCTGCAGGGCTGCACCTGGCGCTGAATATCACGCCGGAACAGCTGCTCAATCCGGTGCTGACGGATTGTTTGTCCGACATCATGCAGCAGGCTGTCCAGATAAAGCTGGAACTGGAGATCACTGAGCAGAATGTAATGACGATTTCTGAAGAAGCCAGGCAGGCTATCCGTGTTCTGCAGGAGGGAGGGATCAGCGTAGTGCTGGATGATTTTGGCACCGGTTATTCGAATCTTTCGGTCCTGTTGGGCCTTGGCATTACCCGGATCAAGATCGATCGCTCGTTTATCGCCACCGTGGTGGACGCTTCTCAGCAGCAGAAGGTGGTAGAGACCCTGCTGTCACTGTGTCAGGAACTGAAGGTAAGGGTCACGGCAGAGGGTATTGAGGATCTGACCACGCTCGAATGGCTACAAAAACGGTACTGTGATTACGGTCAGGGTTATCTTTTCAGCCGCCCCGTGCCTGTCGATCAGGCGACGGCTCTGCTTGACTCAGCCGTTGCGCCGGGATTCTTTACCTTTGAATTGGTGGCGGTAGTATAGGCAGGGCTGGCGGGCAGCTTTTTCCCGGATGAGATAAACGGTTATCCTGCCATGCTCTACAGAACACTTTCTGTTTCTTGTTCGCAGATAAACAGTCTGGCATGAGTAAAGGAGCAGTTCTGCCGTCCGGTACTCTCTCGCCGTTGCGCTAAAGGGGGGGCTGGAGCGCTGACACAGCAGCTAACACCAGGAGCGGATATTATCGGTGTCTGCCCGGCGCCAGGCAGCGCGGTTGCTATTCGGCCGCTGCCTTGGGGCAGGGCCGATAGCAACGAAAGCGGTTTGGCTTTTATTTCTGTTCCTGCTGTTTGCTGTTTGCCTCTTTTTCTTTCTCTTTCTCTTTCTTTTTAGCCATATGATGGCCAACCGCACAGCCTGCTGCCGCACCGGCTACGCCGTGGTGGGCGACATGGCCTGCGATGCCCCCGGCAGCAGCGCCTTTCAGGCAACCTTTTGCATCAGCCTGTGAACTCATCACCAAAAGCATGCCGGCAGTGAGGGCGATAACAGATAATTTTTTCATGGTACTCTTCCTGGATTAAGTGGGGGTCAACTGCATGCTTGAGCATAGTCAATCCGCGCATCCGGCATAGCGAAAATACATAAATCTAAAACTTACTTACCTGCCGTTACGCTTTTGTAAAAAAACGAGACTGCATCGGCTTCTTTCTGTACACGCTTGCGATAATTCAACGCCCACCGTAGCCCTTGCGTATTGACCAGACGGTGCGAAACAAAAATCAGCTTGCTGTTCTGCAGCAAACATTAATAAAAGTCGCATCAGGTTTACTAAAGCGAGGCAGCATGACCATTTTTCACCCGAATAAAACCCCTCTTTTTTAAGTTTGCAACGCCAAAGCCTGACCAGCAGGACGGGTGCCGAAAAGTCAGATCAGCCTTTCCTTGAGGCTAAATCATTAACCCGATCTTATGGCTGAAGGCTATTCCTTTTCCTGTATGCTTTGTAAAATCATTTTTTTAAGCCAGTCAGTAGATAACTTTTTACCCCCTCGTTTGTGGGAATATATTTTGACGGTAAAAGGCGGAGCAAAAAAAGGGAGTTTAAAAATCTTAACGGTTGCCAGCTCTGTCATTTTGCTGGCGACGAATGAGGGGATGGCCATTAAAAGCTCGCTCTCAGCAATAATGTGCGGCGAGACAAGCATTGAGGGCGTCCTGAGGGTAATTTTACGTGCCAGGCCTGAACGCGCAAGGTGGGCATCCAGTAGGCCTTTTTTCTCATTCCAGGGCGTTACCACTACGTGTCCCGCCGACAAATAATCTTCCAGCGTCATGTTGAGGCGACGAATATTACTGATAACAACAAATTCATCGCTGAGTAAATCCACCTCCTCCAAATCCGGGTGTTTAATATCATTTGCCTCGCTGAAGCTCAACGCCAGTTCAATTTCACCCGCCAGCAGCTCCTTCAGGGCCGGATTATAAGGCAAATGGCAAAGCTCGAATGTTATACCAGGTGCCGCTTTTTCTATGGCCTTCATCAATTCGGGAAAAATGCAAAAAGCCGTGTAGTCCGTCACGGCAATTCTGAACGTTTCCGTGCTGGTAAGGGGATCGAAAGGCTGTACCGGGCTGAGATGCTGATTAAGCACGGACAGGGAGGAGGCAATATGAGGCGCCAGCTGACAGGCGAATACGCTGGGGCGCATTTCATGCCCTTCACGGTAAAAAAGCGGATCCTTAAGAAATTCACGCAGTCGTGTTAAAGCATGGCTTAGCGCAGAAGTACTCATAGAAAGCTCTGCGGCAGCAAGCCTGACGGAGCGGTGTCTGTAAACGGCATCGAACACGGGCAGCAGATTAAGATCGAGACGCCGTAGCACATGATGCATGAAATTCACCTGTCATTGATTTTATTGCACTTATTTCATTGAACAATACCGATTATCCTTGCAGGCAGCAAACAATACTGAGGGGGGAAAGTTTATGGCCGTTATTATTCGGCAAGCCGGTGCGGCAGATACGGATGCTATTTATAATATGATAAACGGATTGTCCGTTTACCGGGAAACGCCACTGGACGCCCTGCCGGATGTTGAGGAACTGCGAAAGTTCCTGTTTTCTTCAGAGGCGACGCCCGAAGCGTACATCGGTGAAATCGATGGCACGATTGTGGGTTATGCCGTTATCTCACTGAGCTATTCTACCTGGCCCGGTCGCTACAGCCTCAACGTGGAAGATCTCTACTTTACCCCGGATTACCGGGGACGCGGCGCAGGTAAAGTCATGCTGCAGTACATTGCTCAGCTGGCCATAGCCCGGCGGTGTAACCGGATAGAATGGAATGTGCTGGAGTGGGACCGGTCAGCCAAAGATTTTTACGACAGTATCAATGCGCTTCCCCTGAGCGAATGGGTACGCTACAGGCTTGACGGGCCTGCTCTGGAAAGATTTGCTTCGCAGGAGGCCGTCTGAAGCCGCCTGTGTTTGCCGGAAGGCTTCACGTCTCGGGGACTTTTACAGGCTGACTACCGTGCAGGGCGCTGGTCAAACCGTCACCTTGCTAACGCACGCAAAAAACCGGCTGGTTAGCCGGTTTGCTATTACCCGATCCGGCTTTAAAAGCCAGAGCGGTGGGGAGAGTGCCGACAGATTTGGTACTGCCGGCTTCAGGCTGAAATCAGAGCGATTTCAGGAAAGCCAGCAGATCGCTATTCAACTGGTCAGAATGCGTTACAGCAAAGCCATGCGGCGCATTGTCATACACTTTCAGCTGCGCACCTTCAATCATCTCTGCGGCCAGTTTGCCGGTTGATTCAAACGGCACGACCTGGTCATTGCTGCCGTGAATAATCAGTGAGGGCACGTCGATCTTCGCCATGTCCGGACGGAAATCGGTAGTGGAAAACGCCTTAACACAGTCCAGCGTGCCTTTGAGCGAAGCCAGCAGCGCAACGTTCAGCGTCTGGGTCAGTACGCCTGCTGAAACCGCCTGTCCGGCATTGGTGCCGTAAAACGGGACGGCGAAATCACTGATGAACTGCGCGCGATCCTGGCGCAATCCGGCCAGAATACCGTCAAATACGGACGCCTCAACACCCTGCGGAAAATCATCAAACTGTCCGAAAGCAGGGGTGACCGCACCAAGCAGGACCAGGCCATCCACGCGTGCGCTGCCGTAGTTGTTGATGTAGCGCGTGACGTCGCCGCCGCCCATGGAGAAGCCCACCAGCGTCACGTTCTGCAAATCAAGGCTGTTGACTAAATCGTTGATGTCCGACGCGAAAGTATCGTAGTCGTAGCCGGTCCACGGCTGGTCGGAGCGACCAAAGCCGCGGCGATCGAAAGCGATAACGCGATAGCCGTTCTCAGCCAGGAAATTCAGCTGGTTATCCCACATATCCGCATCCAGCGGCCAGCCGTGGCTGAACAGCACCGGCTTTCCTTTTCCCCAGTCCTTAAAGTAAAGCTGCGTACCGTCGCCGGTCTTAATCATACTCATACTTTTCCCCTTACGGTTATCGTGAACAAAGCTACGGTCATTCTGGCGCAATCAGATACCGTACAATGGGCATCTGTTCGGCCTGATGGAAGGCATAAACACGGCTCTGGATTTTCCGATCGTTCATGGTATAGCGCTCAAGCTGCCGCAGTTGCTCCATCCAGGAACCCACGACGAAAGTTTCCACGAAAATGCCTGGCTGGAAGATGTCTTCATAAAGTGCCCAGTTAATGGCGCCGCTGCGTCGGCGAACGCGCCTCATGTCCTGCATACACACCGTAAAGGCATGCGCATCCTGCTGACGGATTTGATACTCGTAGCTCACCCTTACCGGCCCGCGGTCATGATGAATGTCCAGCGTCGGGACCGGATCGCTGAGTTCACTGACATCCAGATTCAGGTCCGGATCCTTGTCCAGGCGCCAGCGCAGAACGGTAAGACTGGCCAGTACCATGCCCAGCGTGGCCGTACATAATGAAAGCGGAATGCCGTATCGCGAGGCCAGTTGTCCCCAGACGGCACTGCCTACGGTCATTGAGCCAAAGAACACGGTCAGATAGACCGCCAGCGCACGCGCTTTAACCCATCTTGCCGCGCTGCGCTGCGCGCCCAAATTCAGCGTGGAAAGGACGGTAATCCAGGCAAAGCCGGTGAAGAATTCAAAAGCGTTAAGCCACCAGAAATGACGTATAAAAGCCAGCGCGAGCAGGGTCGTGGCAAACAGCAGGCTTGCCATCACCATCAGCCGGTCGGCGCTAAAACGCTTACGTAGACGAGGCAGCAAAACCGCTCCGCAGATAGCGCCTACGCCGATAAAGGCCAGCATGATGCCATAGCCACCCGGCCCCAGACCCAACTCGCGGCGGGCAACCAGCGGCAGCAAAGCCCAGCCGGCACTGCCAAACACAAAGAACGCCACGGTACGAACCAGCACGTTACGCAGCACCGGAGCAGCATGCACGTAGCGCAGCCCGGCACGAACTGCCGAAAAGAAATGTTCCGGCGGCAGGCGCTGGACGTCAGGGGAGGCTTTCCAGCGCCAGAGTACCCAGGCGACACCAAGGACGGACAGGGCGTTGAGCAGGAAAACCATCCAGGGCCCGACAAACGACAGGATCAGCCCGCCGAGCGCCGGACCGATGGCACGGCTGATGTTGATACCCAGTGAGTTCAGTGCGATAGCCGGCCCCAGCTCCGCCTTTTTCACCAGATCCGGCACGATGGCCTGAAACGGCGGTGAGCTCATGGCGGCGCCCATGCTCATCAGAAATGCTGCGATCAGCAGGACTAACGGCGTGACATGGCCGGTAAAGGAAAGCACGGTCAGACCTGTCGCGGCAATAAAAACCCAGAGCTGAGAGAACAGCAGATATTTACGGCGGTCGATAATATCAGCCAGCACGCCCGAGGGAAGGGCGAACAGGAACATAGGCAGGCTACCGGCCGCCTGAACCAGCGCCACGCTCAGCGGATCGGCGCTGAGCGTCAACATCGTCCAGTTGACGCCCACGTCGTTCATCCATGAACCCATGTTGGAGACAACCGTGGCAATCCACAGCATACGGAATACCGGCTGGCGCAGCGGTTGCCAGGGAGAAGGCGTCGCAGGTAAAAGAGCCTCGTCCTGCGTGACGTCCTGAAGGTCGTTAACCTGCGCCATGTTGCACCTCGCTTCGCGTCGCGACAGCGAGCCGCCATCGTCCCGGGCCGGTGATGGCCAGAGTGGTAAAGATAATCAGCAGCAGCCAGCCAAACTGTCCTTCAGCCATGCTCCAGTCGGGGTGGACAAACACCATCGCCACCAGCAGGACACCTATCACCGGCAGACAGGCAGCCGAAGTGAATACACCGGCCAGGATGAAAATGGGACAAACAACTTCGGCAAAAATAGCCGGTAGCAGGCTCATATAAGGACCGAGGCCGAAGGGATCCTCGATACGTGTCAGTTCTTCGCTGAAATGGAATACCTTTGGCAAGCCGTGAACGGACAGCAGCAGCAGGCAGCCGGTAAGACGCAGGAAGAACAGCCCCGCATCGGTGCGGGGCGATGGAGAAAACGGAGGCTTTATCATGATCAAAACGCAAAGCAGCTGCAGCCGAGCGCGCCCCAGAAGGCGTTTTCCTCGGATACCGGCAGGCTGGCGCCACGCGCGATATCGTGCGAATGGCTGTGCACGCCGCAAGGGCCGCTGCACTGGTGAGGCCTCTGCTGCATGCCGAGCCTGGTTGCCTCAGCAGGCGGCGCGCTGCGATAGTGACCCGGAAACTTCGTGACCGGTGACCAGTCGGGCAGTACCGGGAGAGCCGGCGGCGCTTCGCTGCTGAAGGCACCGGCAGCGTAAACGATGTTGCCATCCACGAAGGTAAGCACCGACTCAATGCCTTTAATCTCTTCCTCCGGCACGCTGAAGTAATCCTTGCTCAGCACCACCAGGTCGGCCAGCTGCCCGGCTTTGATCTGGCCTTTTTTATCCTGTTCGCTGGAAAACCAGGCGCTGCCCTGGGTCCACAGCATCAGCGCAGTATCGCGATCCAGGCGGGCGTTGACGTCATACATCTGCATCCCTCCCACGGTGCGACCGGAGACCAGCCAGTAAAGCGCGGTCCACGGGTTATAGCTGGCAACGCGCGTGGCGTCAGTGCCCAGGCCGACCGGCACGCCGGTTTCCAGCATACGCGCTACTGGTGGCGTATGACGGGTAGCCTCAATACCATAGCGTTCGGCAAAGTATTCCCCCTGGAAGGCCATACGGTGCTGTACCGCAATACCGCCACCTAACTCTTTAATACGGTCAATATTGCGTTGCGTTACCGTTTCAGCATGGTCGAAAAACCAGTGCAGGCCGTTAAACGGAATCTCCCGGTTGACCTTCTCGAACACGTCCAGCATGCGGCTAATCGATTCATCGTAGGTGGCATGCAGGCGGAACGGCCAGCGGTGTTCGACCAGATGACGCACCACCCGCTCCAGTTCGTCTTCCATGCCCGGCGCCAGATCCGGTCTTGGCTCCAGAAAGTCCTCAAAGTCGGCCGCAGAGAAGACCAGCATTTCACCCGCGCCATTGTGACGGAAATAGTCGCTGCCCTGGCCCGGCGTAAGCATGTCCGTCCATTTTTCAAAATCTTCCAGCTCCTGTCCCGGGCGCTGGGTGAAAAGGTTGTAGGCGATGCGGATCGTCATCTGCTTCTTCTCATGCAGTTCGGCGATCACTTCATAATCTTCCGGGTAGTTCTGGAAACCGCCGCCCGCGTCAATGGCGCTGGTCAGGCCAAGACGGGTCAGCTCACGCATAAACTGGCGGGTGGAGTTCACCTGCTGCTCCAGTGGCAGCCTGGGCCCCTTCGCCAGCGTGGCATACAGAATCATGGCGTTAGGACGGGCAATCAACATCCCCGTTGGATTACCGTTGCTGTCTCGCTGGATCTCGCCCCCCGGAGGGTTTGGCGTGTCTTTGGTATAC
>NZ_DALZCD010000040.1:17873-21306 GCF_031978025.1 Erwinia sp. | reverse complement strand
TTTTTTCAGCAGCGCTGAAGGCGCAATGGTACAATCCCCGCCCGCTTTGGTTTGAAATTTGTCGGCGCGGCCGTGGTGCGTCTGGTGCTGGCGACCGTCTATAAGCAGGACTTCCAATATGAAAAATAATCCCCCCGTTACGCTTTCTCATAACCCTTTTGATGTGTTTGTCGTCGGCGCGCGCAAAGGGTTTCATATCGCCATTCATCATTTAATGCCTAACGTCATTATGGCTTACGTGATTGCCGAGATGCTTAACCGGCTGGGCGTGATGGCCCTTACAGGCAACGTTTTTGCGCCGGTAATGGGCCTGTTTGGCCTCCCGGGCGAAGCGGTAACCGTGCTGCTCACCGCGTGGCTTTCATCGTCAGCCGGAACCGGCGTGGCGGTAAGCCTGCTGGCCAAAGGCGTGCTGACCGGTGGCGATATTACCGTACTGGCGCCGGCCATTTTTCTGATGGGATCGCAGCTGCAATATATGGGTCGCCTGCTGGGCGTGACCGACGTGCCGAAAAAGCACTGGCCGTTGCTGATGCTGACCAGCATCCTGAACGCCGTTATCGCCATGCTGGTGATGCGCTTAATCGCTTAATGGAGAGCCTATCGTGCTGAAAGTTTTAGAGCATTACACCCTTTTGCATGACATCCCGGAACTGGGCTTTGAGGAAGTAAAAACCTCTGCTTATCTGAGCCTGCAGCTGAAAGCCGCCGGTTTTCAGGTGACGGAAAACGTTAACGGCACAACCGGTATCGTGGCCCTGCTCGACAGCGGTGAGCCAGGCCCAACGCTGGCATTACGCGCCGATATGGATGCGCTTGGGCATATCATCGATGGCAAACCCTGCGCGCGCCATACCTGCGGGCACGATGCCCATTCTTCCGTGGTGCTGACCGCCGCACAGGAATTAAAAGCGGAAAACGCGGTTAAACGAGGCCGCCTGAAGCTGATTTTTCAACCGGCGGAAGAGTTAGGGACCGGGGCGCTGGCTATGGTGGCAGGCGGCGCGGTTGATGACGTGGATATGCTGCTGGGCTTTCATCTTCGTCCGGCAGAAGAGTGCGCCGTCGGCACGGCTATTCCGGCCATGTATTACTCTGCATGCGTCACCCTTGAAGCCACGATCGGCGGCCAAACTGCCCATGCTGCACGACCGCACTTGGGGGTAAACGCGCTGGATGCCGCCGTGAACGCCGTGCAGGCCGTCAATGCCGTGCATATGGCGCCAGGGAAAAGCTGGAGCGCCAAGGCGACGCGCTTTTTATGCGATGCGGGCGTCACCAACTCCATACCCGATACGGCCCGCGTAGTGTTTGACCTGCGCGCAGCGGAAAACGAAGACATGACGCAGCTGCAGAGCCGGGTAGAAAGAGCGATAACGCACAGTGCAGCAGCCTACGGTGCTACCGCGAAAATTGAGGTACTGAAAGCGATGCCTGCTGCTGAAATCAATCAGGAGATGACCTCGCTGGTGGCAGAAGCCATCAGGGAGGTACTGGGCGAAGCAGCGCTGATGCCGGTACGCTCAACGCCAGGGAGTGAAGATTTCTTCCACTATGCCGTGCAGCGTCCGGCCATCAAAGCCGGTTTCTGGGGACTGGGCACCGGCCTGACGCCAGGTTTGCACCACCCCGATATGCGTTTTGATCTGAATGCGCTGCCGGTCGGCGTGAACATCTTTAAGGCCTGTGTCACCCGCATTTTGGGCTAGTTGGGTCAGCAGGCCGGCCATTCCTGACCGGCCTGCTTATTTAGTGCCCCTTCCGCGCGCGCTGCGTATCCCGGATGCGCTGCTTTTCTTCGTGCGCCATAAAACGCCAGGCGATAAAGCCGACAATGCCCACCACAAACAGGATCAGCGAAGCCAGCGCGTTGATCTCTGGGTTGACCCCGCGCCGTACGGTAGCGAAAATTTGCATCGGCAACGTAGTCGCACCCGGCCCGGTAACGAAGCTGGCAATCACCAAATCGTCCAGCGACAGCGTAAAGGCCAGCAGCCAGCCGGTGACAAGCGCAGGCGCAATCATCGGCACGGTAATCACGAAAAAGACCTTCAGCGGCGTGGCGCCCAGATCCATCGCTGCTTCCTCAATAGAACGATCCAGCTCTCGCAGTCGGGCGTTGATCACTACTGACACATAGGCCGTACAGAAGGTAACGTGCGCCAGCCAAATGGTCAGCATCCCGCGGTCGCCAGGCCAGCCAAAGGTATTGCCCATTGCCACGAACAGCAGCAGCAGCGATAGCCCGGTGATCACATCCGGCATTACCAACGGCGCGGTAAGCATAAAGGCAAAGCCGGTCGATCCCTTAAACCGGCCAAAGCGAACAATCGCGACTGCCGCCATCGTGCCCAAAATTACCGCTGCCGTTGCCGACAGTGCGGCGATGGTCAGGCTCAGCGTGACCGCGCTAATCATGGCATCGTCATGGAACAACACCTGGTACCAGTGCAGCGAAAAGCTTTCCCATGCGGCCAGCTGAGAGGCGTTAAAGGAATAAATCACCAGCAGCACCATCGGTGCGTACAGGAAGAAAAAGCAGACTATCAGGATTGCAATACGCCATGGAGAGCGCACGGTCGGCAGAGCACTCATGCTTTTTCCCCCAGCTCTTTGTTCTGATGTTTATGAAACCAGATGATAGGCAGGATCAGGATCAACAGGATGATCACGGCCAGCGCTGAGGCAACCGGCCAGTCACGATTATTAAAGAATTCCTGCCACAGCACGCGGCCAATCATGATGCTGTCCGGGCCGCCGAGCAGTTCCGGGATCACGTATTCGCCCACCGCCGGAATGAAAACCAGCATGGAACCGGCGATAATTCCGCCTTTGGTCAGCGGTACAATGACGCTAAAGAACGTTTTGAGTGGCCGAGCGCCTAAATCCAGCGAGGCCTCCACCAGCGAGTAGTCGATACGGGTAAGCGCGGTGTAGATGGGCAGCACCATAAAAGGCAGATAGCAGTAGACGATACCGATATAGACCGCCAGATTGGTATAAAGGATCGCTACCGGATGATCGGTAATACCGCTCCACATCAGAAAACGGTTCAGGACGCCATTGTCGTTAAGAATGCCCATCCAGGCATAAACGCGTACCAGAAAAGAGGTCCAGGAAGGCAGTATCACCAGCAGCAGCAAAATATTGCGGGTGGAAGGCGAACTGTACGCCACGGCCCACGCCAGCGGATAGCCGATAACCAAACAGGCTACGGTAGAAATAGCCGCCACCTGCAGCGAATGCAGATAGGCATCGATATAAAGCGGATCGTCCGTCAGCGTCAGATAATTGCCAAAATTAATTACCGCCGTCAGCTGGCCATCTGCCCAGCTGACCAGGTCCGTATAAGGCGGGATGGCCCGCGCAATATCGGCAAAGCTGATTTTCAGCACAATCAGAAACGGCAACAGGAACAGCAGCACCAGCCAGA
>NZ_DALZCD010000040.1:13376-17863 GCF_031978025.1 Erwinia sp. | reverse complement strand
TGTTCAGTAAAGCCGGACGTTTGGACGCAGCGACTTGAGCCATAAACGTCTCTCCTTATTGCGTCAGCACGACGCAGCTGTCCGCATCCCAGCAGAGGCGAACTTCGTCTCCCCAGGTGGGTGCGCCTTTACGGAAGCGATAGGCATTCTGCAACTGCGCGCTGATCATCTGCCCGCTGTGCAGGCGCACATGGTAGATGGAGAGGTCGCCCAGATAAGCAATATGCACCACTTCGCCCACGGCAAAATTGCACCCGTCGGCGGGCACCTCGTCGCTGAGCATGACTTTTTCCGGCCGCAGCGCCACGTGCACGGGCACGCCGTCCACTATTGACGCATCTGAATCCACTTTCAGCGGATGGAGCAGACCGGGGCTGTCAATAATCAGCCCATCTGGCTGACGCTCGCGCAGCATCCCCTGAAAAAGATTCACCGAGCCGATAAATTCGGCGCTGTAGCGCGTCGTCGGGTGCTCATAGATCTCTTCCGGCTCGCCAATCTGCACAAATTTTCCGCGGTTCATAATGGCAATACGGCCGGCCATTGTCATCGCTTCTTCCTGATCGTGCGTGACCATTACGCACGTTGCGCCGACGCGTTCAAGAATGTCCACAACCTCAAGCTGCATACGGTCACGCAGTTTTTTATCCAGCGCGCCCATCGGCTCATCCAGCAGCAGCAGCTTAGGCCGTTTAGCCAGGCTACGTGCCAACGCCACGCGCTGCCGCTGACCGCCGGAAAGCTGGTGAGGCTTACGCTTTGCGTACTCCTGCATATGCACCAGCGCCAGCATCTCGCTCACGCGCCCGGCAATTTCCGCTTTGGGCAGCCGGTCCTGTTTCAGACCGAAGGCAATATTTTGTTCCACCGTCATATGCGGAAAAAGCGCATAAGACTGAAACATCATGTTGATAGGCCGCTGATAGGGCGGCACGTGGGAAAGATCCTGACCGTCTAACATAATCTGTCCGGACGTGGGGGCTTCAAAGCCGGCCAGCATCCGCAACAGCGTCGATTTTCCGCAGCCGGAAGCACCCAGCAGCGCAAAAATTTCACCTTTGTAAATCGTCAGGTTGACGTCGTCAACCGCATGCTGTCCGTCAAAGGACTTGGTCAGATTGCGTATTTCCAGCAGCGGCGTGACGGCTCTGCTGACTTTTTTTTGCGGGCGAGGGATCGCGTCGTTCACTTCCATTACACTCCGGCGCTTTTAAACGGTCATACCGTATAAAAAGAAAACAGAGGCGGGTTCGCCTCTGTAATAACTCAGTGAGGCTTCAGCTACTTGCCACTTTTAACTTTAGTCCATGCCCGCGTACGCACACGATCGAGTTTCGGATCCTGGACTTTCAGCACAAACAATTTAGCCATCGTCTCTGCATTGGGATAAATGCCCGGATTATCACGCACGCTGGCATCCACTAACGGCACCGAGGCTTTATTGCCGCTGGCGTAGAAAATCTTGTTAGAGATATTCGCCATCACGGCTGGCTCCATCAGATAGTTCAGGAACTGATAAGCTTCATCCATGTTCTTCGCGTCTTTAGGAATAGCCAGCATGTCGAAGAAGGCCAGCGCGCCCTCTTTCGGAATGCTGTAGGCGATATTCACGCCATTTTTTGCCGCGGCAGCGCGGTTCTTCGCCTGCAGCACGTCGCCCGCCCAGCCAATAGCCACACAGGTGTTACCGTTCGCCAGATCGTTAATGTACTGCGAAGAGTGGAAGTAGCGAATGCTCGGACGCAGCTTCAGCAACAGATCGGTCGCCGCGCCGGAATAATCTTTTGCATCGCTACTGTTAGGATCTTTGCCCAGATAGTTCAGGACGGTAGCAAAGATCTCTTCCGGCGCGTCCAGGAAAGAGACACCGCAACTTTTCAGCTTTTCCAGATTCTCAGGCTTAAGCACCAGATCCCAACTGTTTACGGGCGCATCTTTGCCCAAAGCGGCTTTGACTTTGTCCACGTTATAACCGATGCCGGTAGTGGCCCACAGATAGGGAATAGCGTATTTATTGCCGGGATCGTGCTGCTCAACCTTTTTCAGCAAATCAGGATCGAGGTTTTTGTAATTTGGCAGCTTGCTCTTATCCAGCGGCTGAAAAACACCGGACTGCAGCTGGCGAGCCAAAAAGCTGGAGGACGGCACCACAATATCGTAGCCGGTGCTGCCGGCCATCAGCTTGCCTTCCAACACTTCATTGGAGTCGAAAACGTCGTAAATAACTTTAATGCCGCTCTGCTTTTCAAAATCAGGCACGGTATTGGGCGCGATATAATCGGACCAGTTATAAACGTGCAGGGTCTTATCCGCTGCCGTCACCCCGGCTGAAACTGCCATCACCATGCCAGCAACCAAGCCTGACCATTTTTTACGCTGGTTGAACATGTTTTCTCTCCTCCTGAACAGAGATCACTACGGCTAAAAAGCAGACCAACGGCGTCTTCACTCACTGTAAGGATTAGCCGCCGCGCTGTTAAATAGAAAAAACCTATACCTGCTGCGGCTTTGCACACAAAATGCCGTTTCGCAAGGATAGCCCCACAATGCAGGCCAGACCAGAGCCGGGCGTAAAAAACGCCTTTTATCGATATTCGCCTGGTTTTACTCTATGCAAGCGAGCCAGGAAGCGAAAAAAGGCGCAGAAAATAGCGGGAAAGCGGCCTTAAGCCAGCATAAAAACGGGAAAAGTGGGCGGGAAAACTCAAGGAAATCGCCGGATACGGCCTTAAACGGAGAAAGATGCGGCAGTCAGGGCCAGCTGGCCCTGAAATAGTGGCTGAAAATCAATGCAGCATAGAGTGTGAAGTGACGATTTCACCGCGATCTTCCTCTTCGCTCATCATCAGCAAATGATTGGCGAAGGCTTCCATCACGACCATTGAAATCTGTTCTTCACTTTGCTTCATAAAATGCACAAACTGACCGTAAGTCAGACCGGCAGTAATGGTGAGCGACTGGCAGACAATCAGCTTGGGCAGATTGTCATCCTGGATATCAACAAAAGCTTTCACCGTCAGCGAACTGGCGTTGATCTGCGAAAGATCGCCTACCAGCGGGATCAATGCGGTTGGTTTGACTTCTGCAAGCGCGGAAAACAGGATAACGTTGTCGACCAAATCCAGCTTGGCATCAAACACCCCGTCGAAATTCTGCATATGCGGCAGGTGAAGCGCCTGACAGGAATCGCACTCAAACCAGGTGATGCTCTGCTGATCCAGCCAACGTCGTAAAAGCTCGATATCGGGAACGACGAGTGAATCCATGTAATTGGTCTCTTACTGCCTTAAAATTGCGCCCTAGCTTACGTAAAAAAGCCCCTGAACACCACGATTGTCTGGTAAATATCCGGTCAACCGCCGGTTTTCAGACAGAAACCAGGCCTGGCCTGCTGCTCGATCCAGGCGATCATCTGCGTGGCGATATCCCTGCCAGTCGTCTTTTCAATCCCTTCCAGGCCCGGTGAAGCATTCACTTCCATCACCAATGGCCCGCGTTCGGCCCGTAAAATATCGACGCCTGCCACGTCAAGGCCCAGCGTCGCCGCCGCACGCAACGCTATCTCCTGCTCGTTGGCGCTGATTTCCACTCTGCGCGCTGTTCCGCCGCGATGCAGGTTTGAGCGAAACTCGCCTTCTTTAGCCTGACGCTCAATGGCTGCCACTACCCTGCCGCCAATCACCAGGCAGCGGATATCCCTGCCCCTTGCTTCTTTGACAAACTCCTGCACCAAAATATGCGCATTAAGCCCACGGAAGGCATCAATGACGCTTTCGGCCGCCTGTCGCGTCTCTGCTAATACCACCCCTATACCCTGAGTGCCTTCCACCAGCTTGACCACCAGTGGTGCCCCTCCGACCATCTCAATCAGGTCACGGGTATCATCCGGCGAATGCGCAAAACCCGTAACCGGCATAGGAATACCTTCCCTGGCGAGCAGCTGCAGCGAACGCAGCTTGTCGCGCGCGCGGGTAATGGCAACTGATTCGTTAAGAGGGTAACTGCCGCAAACCTCAAATTGCCGTAAAACTGCCGTACCATAAAAGGTAATAGCGGGGCCGATTCGCGGGATAACCGCGTCATAATGGCCCAGCTGCCTGCCCTGGTAATGAATAGCGGACGACCCGGGGTTGATGTTCATATAACAGGATAAAGGATCGATGATTTCAACGCTGTGACCGCGTAGCTGTGCGGCTGCCAGCAGCCGCTTACACGAATAAAGCGAACCATCCCGGGAAAGAATCGCTATTTTCACCCGATATCTCCGAAAGGGTTAACGTGTTGCCCATCCCTGCTTATGCAGGTAATCCAGCATAAAAGGACGGCTTTCTTTGATAATGGTCTTTTGAATATGCTCGCTCCAGCTCTCGCTTCGCGCATTGCTTTCACGCGTCAGATAATACTCTTCATGCTGCGCATCGTAGGCCGCCAGCGTGTCCGGATCGATGGGCTGATAGTGATTCTCATGAACCAACATAGCGGCCGGC
>NZ_DALZCD010000040.1:0-13366 GCF_031978025.1 Erwinia sp. | reverse complement strand
GCATCCGGAGTTTAAGCTGCGGCGTCTGTTCAGGCCAGCCCAGGCACAGACCAAATAACGGCAGGACGAATTTAGGCAGGCCCAGCAGTTCGGTGACTTCAGCAATGCCGTTACGGATGCCGCCGATATAAACGCCCCCCAGCCCCAGTGATTCTGCGGCTACTAACGCGTTCTGTCCCATCAGCGCGGTATCCACGCAGCCCAGCAGCAGCTGCTCCGCCAGGCCCAGCTGTGCCTCCGGGCAAATCTGCTGATGGCGATTAAAATCGGCGCAGAAAACCCAGAATTCGGCGGCCTGGCCCACATATTTTTGCCCACCGGTCAGCTCGACCAGCTTCGCGCGCATAGCTTTATCGGTAATGCGAATAATGGAAGAACATTGTAAAAAACTGGAGCTGGACGCCCCCTGCGCGGCTGCAATAATCGCCGCTCTTTCAGCCTCGCCGATGGGCTGGTCAGTAAAAGATCGGATAGAACGGTGGGAGCACAGTAGGTCAATTGTCGGGGTCATGCTTCTCTCCTGGTGAGGACTTATCAGTCAAATTAAACAACTCCGGTGCCAGGGCTTTAGCCGTGCGCCACATCATCACTGTGGCGGCAGGCAGCATCATAATAAGGCCAACGATAAGCAGGATCGTGGCGGCAACCGGGCGGGTAAAAGATGCAGGCAAGGGTAGCACCTGATGCAGCACTAAGTAAGAGAACAACAGGATAATTCCGCCCAGCGCCTCGGCAATCAGCACCGCTTTCGGCATGCCGCTAAAGGTTAAATTGCCCATACTGCCTCCGTTTTCCGGGGATTGGGGATGAATACAGCATAACCGGCTTATCTTTATATAGATGAAACGAATCGAAACGACAGGTAATTCCTTCTTTCTTTCACCCAGGGAAGGGGGCATGATAGGCGACATTACATGATAAATTGTGATGCACATCACACTAAATCTGCCCTTTGAGGAGAACCCTATGTTTGCTGTAATTTTTGGACGCCCTGGCTGTCCTTATTGTGTCCGCGCTAAGGAACTGGCTGAAAAACTGACTGAAGAGCGTGAAGATTTCAATTTCCGCTACGTCGACATCCACGCAGAAGGCATCACCAAGGCAGATCTGGAGAAAACCGTGGGTAAACCGGTTGAAACCGTTCCGCAGATTTTCCTCGACCAGAACCACATTGGTGGCTGCACTGATTTCGAGGCCTATGCGAAAGAAAATCTGGGCCTGTTCCAGTAAAGCTTCTCGTCCCGATTTGATGCGGGAGACAAAAAAAGAGGACCGCATTGCGGTCCTCTTTTTTTTTGCGGGTCACGCTCAGCTATGAGAATGCCAGAACAGCGTGCGGCAGAGCATAACGCCCAACGCGCCGGACCCGCACCAGAATACCGCACTGGTATCAAAAGCCAGCTCCTGAAACAGCGAGTGATAATGCAGCGAATAGTAGTGCAGCACAATCAGGCAAAGCGGCGTGGCCAGCAAAGCACTCGACAGCGCTATCGTTAGCGGGCGCTCTTTTGACGTCAGTGCGGCGATCGCACCCGGCAAGGTAAACATCAGCAGACCCGGCCTCGCCTGCGCCCAGGCCGTACCTTCTATGACCATACCGTAACGTATCGCCAGAAAAACGATGCTGTAAAGAACAAAACTAAACGCTACGCTTGTCCAGGACATGCCCTTAAACATAATAGGATCTTCTCTCGGTAATTGATGTTATCACCTGGCCGGAATGACACCGGACTGATTTCCCCTGTTTTAAATAAACAAAAGCCAATGCTTTTACTGGCTGAAAAAGCGTGAAGCGATTAAAATGACGACCGTTTTATTTTATTTGGCTCCGCGCTGTCCGCGTAAACGCCCGAATGTTGTTTCTGCTCTGCTGGCAGTGCAATAAATTTAGCGTAAAAAACCCTTTATTTCAACATGTTACTAGTAAACAAGAAGTTAAACCGTGAATATAAACGTCGCAGATTTGTTAAGTGGAAATGACATTCTGTTATTATTCGTCGTACTGGCGCTCGGCTTGTGCCTCGGTAAATTACGTCTGGGCTCAGTCCAACTGGGTAATTCTATTGGCGTTTTAGTTGTTTCTCTTCTGCTTGGTCAGCAGCATTTTACGATCAATCCCAACGCGCTTAATCTTGGGTTTATGTTATTTATTTTTTGCGTGGGTGTAGAAGCCGGGCCGAATTTTTTCTCTATTTTTTTCCGTGACGGCAAAAATTATCTGATGCTGGCGCTGGTCATGGTCTCCAGCGCGGTGCTGATAGCACTGGGATTGGGTAAACTCTTTGGGTGGGATATCGGTTTGACGGCCGGTATGTTGGCAGGCTCCATGACGTCTACGCCGGTGCTGGTAGGCGCTGGCGACACGCTGCGCCACACTTATCCCAGCGGCGCAGCGCTAAGCCAGGCGCAGAACAACCTCAGCCTGGGCTATGCGCTAACTTATCTGGTCGGACTGGTCAGCCTGATTTTCGGCGCTCGCTATCTTCCACGGCTCCAACATCAGGATTTACCGACCAGCGCACAGCAGATTGCCCGCGAGCGAGGTCTGGATGCCGAGCAGCGTAAGGTTTACCTGCCGGTAATCCGCGCCTATCGTGTAGGGCCAGAACTGGTCGCCTGGATTGATGGTAAGAACCTGCGCGAGCTCGGGATCTATCGGCAAACCGGTTGTTATATTGAACGTATCCGCCGCAACGGCATTCTTGCGAACCCTGACGGCGATGCGGTTTTACAGCAGGGAGACGAGATTTCATTGGTGGGCTATCCGGATGCGCATTCCCGGCTGGATCCCAGCTTCCGTAACGGTAAGGAAGTTTTCGATCGTGACCTGTTGGATATGCGCATCATTACCGAAGAGATCGTGGTCAAAAACAATAATGCTGTGAACAGAAGGCTCAGTCAGCTTAAGCTGACGGACCACGGCTGCTTTTTGAACCGCGTGATCCGCAGCCAGATCGAGATGCCTATTGATGACAGTATTATTTTAAATAAAGGTGATGTGCTGCAAATCAGCGGCGAAGCGCGACGGGTGAAATCGGTGGCCGATAAAATCGGCTTTATCTCTATCCACAGCCAGGTGACCGATCTGCTGGCTTTTTGCGCCTTCTTTATTATCGGACTCATGGTCGGCATGGTGACTTTTCAGTTCAGCCGCTTCAGCTTTAGCATAGGCAATGCGGCCGGTTTGCTGTTTGCCGGTATCATGCTGGGCTTCCTGCGGGCGAACCACCCTACCTTTGGTTATATCCCGCAGGGGGCCTTAACCATGGTAAAAGAGTTTGGCCTGATGGTCTTTATGGCAGGTGTAGGGCTGAGCGCGGGCAGCGGACTTTCTCATGATATGGGAGATACGGGTCTGCTGATGTTGGCGGCAGGCCTGATAGTTAGCCTGCTGCCGGTAGTGATCAGCTTCGTTTTTGGTGCCTGGGTACTGAAAATGAACCGCGCCCTGCTGTTTGGTGCCATTATGGGCGCACGCACCTGTGCACCTGCAATGGAAATTATCAGCGATACGGCCCGCAGCAATATTCCTGCTCTCGGTTATGCGGGAACTTACGCCATTGCCAACGTGCTGCTGACCCTGGCCGGCACGTTAATCGTTCTTATCTGGCCGATGTTGGGCGGTTAAAATAATTTCAGATTATCTGCGAACTTTTGCTGTAGGTCGCAGTCATAATTAATGCCACTGCTTTTCTTTGAAATCCCCAGATTGTGGAGCCCGTTAATCTTCTGATTAGCGGGTTTTTTTATTCCTGTTTCCCGCTCTTACCTGCCTGCCTGCTTTTTTCCGTCATCAATTCTTAACGAAACCACAACCGCTGTCGGAATTAAGAGCGAACCTATTTATCTTTGCCTGTCGTGCTTCTACCTTATGCGACCGCCTTCAGGGAGGCCAAACGGCCCGGCAACACGGCCGCCGTCCAAGCCTCTGACCCGATTGCGAAGCTTGATGGCCGCAAACGGCCCGTTTTTATTTTCAGGTACGTCAGGTACCGCTGAACGAAATGAGGAAATCACCATGCTGGAAGCACTGAACCGGTCGCTGTTTCTCTGGATTAATGCCACACCCGATACGCCAGCCTGGCTAATAACCATGGCCACGCTGGTGGCTCGCGACCTGATCACCATCGTTCCCGTCCTGATTGTTGCGCTATGGCTGTGGGGGCCCCGAAGTCAGGTCGGTTCACAGCGCCGTCTGGTCCTGAAAACCGCCATCGCTTTAGCCTGTGCCTTAACGGTCTCCTGGCTGACGGGCAGTCTGTATCCTCATCCACGTCCGTTTGTTATCGGGCTGGGCCACCAGTTCCTTGCGCATGACGCGACGGAATCCTATCCCAGTAATCACGGCACCATCATTTTCACCTTTGCCATCGCCTTTTTCTGCTGGCATCGGGCCTGGTCAGGTACGGTACTGTTGGTCACAGGCCTGGCGATTGCCTGGTCACGCATTTTTCTGGGCGTCCACTGGCCAATGGACATGCTGGGCGGGCTGCTACTGGGCGTCCTATCTTGTCTGGTGGCGCAGAGCGTGTGGCATTTTTGCGGCCAGCGCTTGTTGCATAATATTTCTTCTCTCTACCGCCTGTTATTTGCTTTTCCGATTCGCAAAGGCTGGGTGCGGGAATAATTTATTGCCGCGCCAGCCTAATTACAGTTGGGCAACTGCGTAAATTACCAACACGTTCTTGCGCAACAGGCCGAAATAATAAACCATTTTTGTTCGGTCGTTGCGCAAATCAATAAAAGCTGGTCCACCCTGCCAGGAAAATTTCATAACTCATTAATTTTAATGATTAAAAAATAAAAAAGCCATAAATGTTAACGTGTGAGGGTAATATTTAAGCAATCGCACTCCCCGCCATTTTGGTTTTAATGACTATAGTAACCGCTTCCATCCAGAGCTTCTTATCGCACCAACCATTTCATTCAGATGATCGTTCTGTTAAAAAGAAAAGTAATACGCTTATCTGAGATCCGTACCCGCTATTTTTCCCTTCCCTCTTCTTTTTCTGATGGTAGAGTGTTGTTCGTCTCAACCAGAGTAGTTAATTAAGTTATGTCTGACGGGAAGCGCTTCCCTGTTATGCATTCAGACTATTTAGTTCACTATTTTCAACCGGGAGATTGTCAATGGAATCCACTAAAACGGCTACGCTGCCCTCAACGGACGCGTCAGCAGAGTGGCGCAAAAGCGACACCACGTGGATGCTGGGCCTGTACGGCACGGCTATCGGCGCTGGCGTGCTGTTTTTACCGATCAATGCCGGTATCGGCGGGTTGATTCCGCTGCTTATTATGGCGGTTCTCGCTTTTCCCATGACGTTTTTCGCCCATCGAGGCCTTTGTCGCTTTGTGCTTTCCGGGCGTGGCGATCGTGATATCACCGGCGTAGTGGAAGAACATTTCGGCACGGGTGCAGGCACGCTGCTTACGCTGCTCTATTTCTTTGCTATTTACCCGATCCTGCTGGTTTACAGCGTCGCTATTACCAACACCGTAGAGAGTTTCATCACTCATCAACTTCATTTATCGTCACCGCCAAGAGCGCTGCTGTCGCTGATTTTGATTGCGGGTCTGATGGCCATCGTTCGCTTCGGTAAAGAGACAATCGTTAAAACCATGAGCGTACTGGTTTACCCTTTTGTTTTGGTATTGATGGCGCTGGCGCTGTTTTTAATCCCGCACTGGAACAGCACGATTTTTCAACATGTCGAAGGCAATGGCAAAGGCTTATGGATGACGCTTTGGCTGGCTATTCCGGTCATGGTTTTTTCCTTTAATCATTCGCCGATTATCTCAGCTTTTGCCGTGGCAAAGCGTCAGGAGTATGGCGATAACGCGGCGAAAAAGTGCGCGCGGATTTTGGCCCGCAGCCACGTAATGATGGTGGTGACGGTGATGTTTTTCGTCTTCAGCTGTGTACTTAGCCTGTCGCCGGAAAACCTGGCAGAAGCGAAAGCGCAGAACATCTCTATTCTTTCCTATCTCGCCAACCATTTTGACACGCCGTTGATGGGCTGGCTTGCGCCGCTGATCGCCATGGTAGCGATTACTAAATCGTTTTTAGGTCATTACCTTGGCGCGCGCGAAGGGTTTAATGGCCTGATTGCCAGAACGTTTCGCCAGCCACCGTCAGAAAACAAGCTGAACCGGATAACGGCGCTTTTTATGTTTCTGACCACCTGGCTGGTGGCGACCAAAAATCCCAGCATTCTGGGGATGATTGAGACGCTGGGCGGGCCAGTGATTGCCGTGCTGCTTTTCCTGATGCCGATGTACGCCATTAATAAAGTGCCGGCAATGCGCCAGTACAGCGGCAAACTCAGCAACGTTTTTGTGGTACTGACGGGCCTGATAGCCATTTCCGCTATCGCTTATGACCTGTTCTGACTGAGGATGCGCCAGGGATGGCGCCATCGCATTCCGCCAGTTAACCCGCTTTTAACTTAATCCTTTTCCAAACCAGCCGTAGAGCTTCATCAGCACAAAATCCAGCATCCGGCTAAATATCCCGCCCTCTTTTACTTCCTCCATTGCCACCAGCGGGCGTTGTTCAATAGTTTTGCCGTTTAGCTGTAAATTCAGGGTGCCGACGAGCTGATTTTTCTTCAGCGGTGCGGTCAGCTGTGGTTCATGCAGCATAAAACTCACTTTCAGCTCTTTGGCCCTCTCTTTCGGCAAGGTTATTGCCGCATCTTCCGCCACGCCTAAACGAACCGTTTTTCGATCCCCAAACCAAACCCGCCGTGAAGCGAAAGGTTTATCGGCTGTTATCGGCGTTAGCGTTTCATAAAATCGGAAACCCCATGTTAATAGCTTTTCACTTTCGCTAAAGCGTATGGCATCGGTTTGCGCACCCAGCACCACAGAAATCAGCCGTTGCCGCCCCTGGGTCGCGGAAGCGACAAGGTTGTTTCCCGCCCCGGCGGTATAACCGGTTTTAATACCGTCGACCTCCAGGTGAGTGCTCCAGAGCAGCCGGTTCCGATTATATTGTTTGATGTCATTGAAAGTGTACGCTTTCTCTTTATGCAACGCATATTCCGCCGGGACGTCACGAATCAAGGCCTGACCAAGCAGCGCCATATCACGTGCAGTGCTGTACTGACCCTCTGCATCCAGGCCGTGCACCGTTTTAAAATGGGTGTTTTTTAGCCCCAGCGCCTGAACATAATTGTTCATCAGGCTCACAAAGGCGCTCTGGCTTCCCGCCACGTAATCCGCCAGCGCGATGCTGGCATCGTTGCCGGACTGGATCACCAAACCTTTATTCAGTTCGGAAACCGGGAGACGATCGCCCGGTTTCAAAAACATTAACGACGAGCCTTTCAGCAACGGATTGCCAGTCGCCCACGCATCGGGGCCGATAGTAATCAGATCGTCATTATGGATTTTTTCTGCCTTCATCGCCTGGCCAATAACATAGCTGGTCATGATCTTGGTCAAACTGGCCGGATCGTGGCGCTCGTCCGCATTATGTTCGGCCAGCACTTTACCGCTGTGATAATCCATCAGGATCCAGGCTTTGGCCTCAATCGGTGGCGGGTTCGGGAGGTCTGCCGCCCGGCTGGTAAAAGCCGCTACGATAAATAAGAGAGGGAGGGTATGGGCAGTGAAAAGCAGAATCTTCATGACGGTGGCTGGCTATCCTTATAGAAGTAAAACGTAATGTATCAACAGGCTAAGCGTCTTTTACGCTAGCTTTTATGGCCGTTAAAAAGAACCTCACTGCCGTAAAGTTTTTTAAAGTTATGAGAGGAATACGGTTTACCGGAACGGCATTATTCTGATTTTGCAGCATGCTGTTATGTCCGTCACAAAACCCCGCTAATCTGAATTAAATCTTCTGGTGGAGTCAGCATGATGGATTTAGCCCTTTTCGATCTTGATGAAACGCTTATTTGCGAAGACAGCGCAGGCCTGTGGTCACGCTGGCTCGTTTCGCAAGGCTATGCACCGACCACGTTGATAGAACAGGAAAGAGCTTTAATGGCCCGTTATCGTGAGGGCCAGCTGTCAGCAGATGATTATATGCAGGCCACGCTGACGCCGCTGGCGGGCAGGGGTACCCTCACCGTTTCCGGCTGGGTCAGGCGCTTTATCCAGCGCGACATCGTGCCGCGCGTCTACCCGTCCGCGCGCGAAAAACTGGCCTGGCATCAGCAGCGAGGCGACAAAATCATGGTGATGTCACCAGGCGGCGATCATCTCGCCACGCCCATTGCGCAGCACCTTGGTGCCCACGGCGCACTGGCTATCGGCGTGGAAATCGTCAACGATCGCTACAGCGGTCAGACCAGCAGCGCAAGAGATAACGGCAAGGATGCGGTAGCAAGGCTCACCGAATGGTTGAGGCAACAGGATAACGCCCGGTTTTCGCAGATTTGGGCTTATAGCGATTCGGTTACCGATCTGCCCCTGCTGGAACACGCCGATCGCGCCCACGTCATCAATCCAACGGAACCGCTCTGCCAGCTGGCATTACAGCGCGGCTGGGAAGTCTGCCGTTGGGTGAAATAACGGACCGGCTTTCCTGTTTTTATCAAACCGGCCCGACAGCCGGTTTTATTTTGGTGCAATCTTTAGCAGTTTGCCTTCGGCTTCATCCGTTAAAACATAAAGATAGCCATCAGGCCCGGTGCGTACGTCCCGGATTCGCTCACCGCGATCTTTAAGCAAGCGGGAGTGTTCTGTAACCTTTTCACCGTCAACGGTTAAATGGATAAGGCTTTTGTCTTTAAGCGCGCCAATAAAAAGCGAGTTTTTCCAAGTCGGGAAGCGGTCGCTTTGATAAAACGTCATGCCGCTGACCGCAGGCGACACCTTCCAGTAAAACTGTGGCTGTACCGTGTTGGGTGCTTCGCCGCCCTGAGAACCCGGCACCGGGTCACCGCTATAATCTCTTCCCCAGGTCGCCAGGGGCCAGCCGTAATTCTTACCTTTACGCAGAAGATTGATTTCGTCACCCCCGCGTGGGCCGTGCTCGTTTTCCCACATTTCCCGCGTCACCGGGTTTAGCGCCAGCCCCTGCGGATTGCGCATCCCATAGCTCCAGATCTCAGGCCGTGCCGCCTGCCGATGCACAAAAGGGTTATCTTCAGGCACGCTGCCATCCGCTTTCAGCCGCACAATTTTGCCGGTAAGCGTGTTCAGGTCCTGAGCCGTGGCGGCCTGAAAATTATCGCCAAAACTGATATAGAGGTAACCCTTATCATCAAAGGCCAGTCGCGATCCTAAATTGGCGCCGCCTGAAAGCTTTGGTTCCTGTTGCAGCACAACGTGGAAGTTTTCCAGCCTGGTATTGCCCTTGTTCAGCGTGCCGAAACCTACAACCGCCCCAGCCCGTGCTTCTTTATCGGCTTTGGTATAGCTGAGCCAGACCCGGCGGCTTTGCGCAAAATCCGGTGCCAGCACGATATCCAGCAAACCGCCCTGTCGTTGAGCCCATACCTGAGGCACACCTGACAGGGGTGCCGACAGCCCTTTATCGCTTTGCCACAGACGAAGCTGTCCGCTGCGTTCGGTGATCAGCACTCCCTGATTATCCGGCAGAAAGGCGATAGCCCAGGGATGCTGCAATCCTTTTTGAAGTTCGGTTACGGTCACTTCTTCGGCGACGGTCATTCCTGAGGCCAAAAGCGAAATGCTGAGCAGACATATTTGCAGCGGTCGGGACATCATTTTTCTCCGGATAAGTGGGACTGATATCATTGTGGCAAAGAGGCTTTTCCGTCGGGCAACCTTTACAAAAAATCAAAATTGATAGCAGATTCAAATAACTCGATCGCTTAAAAAAAGTACTGGATATTTAAACAGGCAACTGTATAATATTTCTACTGCCCGCTCGGGTGTCTTTTGAAAAGCTTGGGGGTAAAACCTATGATGATTTCGACAGAAAACCTCAGCTCGCTGAATCAATCGGTCACGATGAGCAGCCGGGAAATCGCTCAGCTGGCGGGGATCCCGCACGGCGAAGTAAAGCGGCTGATTAAAACGCTGGAAACCACGCAGCGTCTTTCTCAACCGCTGACGATCGGGGTTTACGAGCGTGACGGTGAAGCCCGCCAGGAATATTGCCTGAACAAACGCGATTCGCTCTTAGCCGTGGCGCGCCTTGCGCCCGCGTTTATTGCTCAGGCTCTCGACAGCTGGCAGGAGCGGGAGCGAAGCACGCGACTGCCGGACTTCACCAATCCTGCGGCGGCGGCTCGCGCCTGGGCCGAACAGTTTGAACAGCGTCAGGCTGCCGAGCAGCAGCTGGCTCTTTTCGCCCCAAAGGCGGAGTTCTTTGACCGCTTTGTCCAGGTGGAAGATTCGCTGGGTTTTCGTCAGCTTTGCAAAATGCTGAAGGCGAAAGAGCCTGATTTCCGCCAGTTCCTGTTCGAGCGCAATATCATGTACCGCGCCAACGGTACGCTGATGCCTCAGCAGCACCACGTGCAGGCAGGGTATTTTACGGTGCGGACGAGTGTAGGTGAGAACCTACATGCCTTTTCACAGGCACGCTTTACCGCTAAAGGGGTGAAGTGGGTGACTACTCTGTGGGCCGCACATCTTGCCGCGCAGCCAAAAGGCGCGGCGGCATAACAGCTTCCCGCTCTCAGCAAAAGCACGGGAGCACGCTGATGATGGCCTGAAGAACTCGCTGGATAAGTTTTGACCGAAAGGCTGCTGGAATGAAGGCCCGGCTTACAGCGGCACAGGCCAATGTACCGCAAAAGCTCAACCCGACAGGGTGGCACAGGAACCTGTCCATTACCCTGCCAAACCGGTTTCTGATGCGTAAAGACCCGAACCAGTCCGGTGTTCGGTTAGAAAAGTAAGAGGATGTTGAGGCCGCTTAACTGCGGCCTTTTTCAGGCCTGTCAGCCTTAGCCGTATTTAGCCTGATGCGCCTTTTTACGTTGCAGATAATCGTCATCTTCACGGATCTTATCCCACCAGACTTTAAAAATCGCCGCTGCTTCCGCTTTCTCTTCATTAACGTGATAAGGCAATACCTGTCGATCTTCATCATATTTGCGGCCGCCTTTATGATTGGCGTAACGCCTGGCCCGGGTATAGCCCATCTGAATAAATTTCCGCGCCATGTCCATACCGACAAAATCATCCTTCGCCCGGTATTCCTCAAACAGCGCCATAATTTTTTTCGCCGACACCTCCGCAATCGCGGGCGTTCTGAAGCGCCAGTGTGGCAATATTTCGCCTTTATAAGGCTCGACCATCAGCACACCCTGTTCCCCGCGTCCAACCTGATAAAGTTCAGGATGCTGGCGAAAGTCGATGGTTTTAAAATCCTGCTCGTAATCAAATTCCTTCATGGTCCACCTCTGAATAAAATGTAAGCCTGGCACAGGTAACAAAGAACAGACCAGCAAGGCTCAGTTTTTCAGTTTAGGATCCAGCGCGTCGCGCAAACCATCGCCTAACAGGTTGAATGCCAGCACGGTTAAAAAGATAGCGAGGCTTGGGAAAATCGCGACGTGCGGTGCCATCACCATATCCGCTCGCGCCTCGTTCAGCATCGCACCCCATTCCGGCGTCGGTGGCTGCGCGCCCAGCCCCAGAAAAGAGAGGCTGGCGGCGGTAATGATCGAGGTCCCGATACGCATGGTGAAATAAACCACGATAGAAGAGAGCGTGCCCGGGAGAATATGGCGCAGGATAATGGTCATATCCGAAGCGCCAATGCTTCTGGCGGACTCAATCCAGGTCATCTGTTTCAGTACCAGCGTATTGCCCCGCACCAGGCGAGCAAAGGCGGGAATGCTGAAAATAGCCACGGCGATAACGACGTTGGCCATCCCGCTGCCCATAATAGCGACCACCGCGATCGCCAGCAAAATCCCCGGAAAAGCGAACAGCACGTCGCTGATACGCATGACGATACGATCCCACCAGCCTTCATAGTATCCTGCCAGCAGGCCCAGCAGCGTACCGGTAGCGGCCCCGATCGCAACCGAGAAAAAGCCAGAGATCAGCGACAGCCGCGTCCCCAACAGCACACGGCTAAAAATATCGCGGCCCAACGAATCCACGCCAAACCAGTGCATCGCCGATGGCCCTTCCGTCAGGCGATCGTAGTCAAAGTAATTTTCGGCATCAAAAGGGGCTATCCACGGCGCCACAAAAGCGACCACGATCAGCAGGATAATAAAGAGGCCTGCCGCCAGCGCCACCGGCTGACGACGAAAGCGTCGCCAGAACTCCCGCCATGGCGTGCGTACGCGATGTTGCTCGATCGTTGGCATCGCGGCCAGGGCCGCGCTACGTCGCCAGTTTTTCATCGCCCGTCCTTATTTATAGCGAATAGTCGGGTTAATCGCCGCGTAGAGCATATCGACAACCAGGTTAATAAGAATAAATTCCAGTGAAAACAACAGCACTTCGGCCTGTACTACCGGGTAATCGCGCATTTCTACGGAATCCACCAGCAGCCGTCCCAATCCTGGCCAGTTAAATACCACTTCCACCACAATCGAGCCGCCCAATAAAAAGCCGAACTGTAAGCCCATCATGGTGATGACCGGGATCATGGCATTGCGCAGGCCATGTTTAATCACTACCCACGTTTCGCGCACGCCTTTAGCCCGCGCGGTACGCATATAATCTTCCTGCATCACCTCAACAAAAGAGGCGCGTGTAAAACGCGCCATCACGGCGGCGACAGCGGCCCCCAGTGTGATGGAAGGCAAGATATAGTTGCGCCAGCCATCCGCACCGACGGTGGGCAGCCAGCCCAGCTCTACGGAGAAAATTTGCATCAGCAGCATGCCTAACGCAAAAGCCGGGAAAGAGATGCCGGAAACGGCCAGCGTCATGCCAATCCGATCCGGCCAGCGGTTGCGCCAGACTGCTGAGACGATGCCGATAGTCATACCGAAAACCACCGACCAGACCATGCTGCTTAGCGTCAACCACAGCGTTGGCAGAAACCGCTGGGTTATTTCAGCGGAAACCGGCCGACGGGAAACCATCGACTGGCCGAAATCGCCCCGTACCGCCCGGCTGATAAAGTGCCAGAACTGCTGGATAAGCGGCTGATCCAGGCCGAGCTGATGGCGTACCAGAGCGACGACGGTTGCATCCGCCTCTGGCCCGGCCACCAGCCTGGCCGGATCGCCCGGCAGCATGTGCACAAACAGAAACACCAGACCCGCCACGATGAGCAGAGTGGGGATCAGGCCCAGCAGACGTTTAATAAAATAATTAAGCATAAGTTTCCCAGCACGTTCACGTCGGCACCCGCATCAGCCGACGCCGCCACTACTTCAGATCGGCATCGTCAAAGCTGAAAGAAGTATCCGGCATCACATAAAAGCCCGTCAGGTTTTTGGTATTGGCTGAAACCAGCTTTTCTACCACC
>NZ_DALZCD010000039.1:0-21451 GCF_031978025.1 Erwinia sp. | reverse complement strand
GCGGCGACCAACGCCAATGACACCGTGCCGCGCTTCCTGAAGGGCGGAGAGTGGCTGCCGGCCGCGACCGTCTCTACGCTGTCCAATGCCATGGACGTCAGCCAGCCCAACAACTGGCCACGCGTTGAAGAGCTGTTCCGCCGCAAAACCTGGCGCATGACCGACCTGGGCTTTGGCGCAGTCGATGATGAAACCACCCGCGCCACTATGCGCGAGCTGGCGGACCTGGGCTATATCTCCGAGCCGCACGCTGCTATTGCTTATCGCCTGCTGCGCGATCAGCTGCAGGAGGGCGAGTTCGGCCTGTTCCTGGGCACGGCGCATCCGGCCAAGTTCAAAGAGAGTGTGGAAGCGATCCTGGGCCAGACGCTGCCGCTGCCGCAGGAGCTGGCAGACCGGGCAGATCTACCCCTGCTGTCGCACAAGATGGCGGCCGATTTCGCCGAACTGCGCGACTTCCTGCTTTATAAGTAACGTCTGCGGCCCTTATGCGTTAAGGGCCTTTTCCCCTCGGTTATGCCGTCCTTCCGCCGGATGGCTCTTCTACCTGCCTGCAGCGATCCTGAAGCCTGTAACGTGGCTGGCTGCTCTGAAGGCCGCGCGGCTATCGTCCGCTGGCTGCGACTTTTTGCGGCCGGATTCGGCTGTCTGGCGGAGGTGATACTGGCAGGGGAAACGCTTGCCGCGGCTACGGCGACGCGCACTTTACGTGGTGGCTGGCAGAGCTGATTCACCATCTTGTAGGTCAGTCCGAATGCGGCCGCGGTGCCGCCATTGTTTACATAACCACGTGGCGCGTATTCAGGCGGAGCAGGTCGGTTTCAAAAAAAGGCTGCGCCTGCTCATTTGCGCCGAACTGTGCCGTTGTCGTTTACAGCCAGACGCGTGAAGCCGCGGGCAGCGGATTCTGCCATACGGAGGGCAGGGATCGGGGACGGCGTACCAGACCCTCTCATTGATGGTTTTAAGAAGCGCGTGCCGATCCATATTTACCTCGCCGCTGAGTCAGAGAAGCCTTGAGTAGAACGATCGGTAAAGCGGTTTGGCACTATAAAAAAATGTCAGGGTGACAGCCTGGGCAGGCGGCTTTACCGTGCCGCCTGCCCAGCCAGGTTCAGGCGATTTCGTGACGCTTAAAGACCAGCTCGCGCTCGCTGCTTTCGTCAGCCGCAAAAAAGTAGCCGTCCACATCGAACGTTTTCAGCTGTTCCGGCTGCGTCAGGCGGCGGTCGATAATATAACGGCTCATCAGGCCGCGGGCTTTTTTGGCGTAGAAGCTGATGACCTTAAACTTCCCGTTCTTCTCGTCCAGGAAAACCGGCTTGACGATACGGCCGTTCAGCTTTGTCGGTTTGACCGTTTTAAAATATTCATCGGAAGCGAGGTTAATCAGCACGTCGTCGCCCTGTTCCGCCAGCGCCGCGTTCAACGCCTCGGTCAGCCTGTTGCCCCAGAAAGCATAAAGGTCTTTGCCCGCCGGATTCATCAGCCTGGTGCCCATCTCAAGCCGGTAGGGCTGCATCAGATCCAGCGGACGCAGCAGACCGTACAGCCCGGAAAGCATCCGCAGATGGTGCTGGGCAAAGGTAAAATCGTCTTCGCTGAAGGTTTCCGCCTCTAACCCGGTGTAGACATCGCCCTTAAAGGCCAGAATCGCCTGACGTGCGTTATCCGGCGTAAAAGGCGTTTGCCACGCCTGGAAGCGCCCGGCGTTTAAGTCGGCCAGCTTATCGCTGATGCTCATCAGCGAACCGATTTGCGCGGGCGTCAACTCACGCGCTACGTCAATCAGCTTTTTGGCATCGTCCAGCAGCGCGGGCTGCGTAAAGCGGGTGGTCGCCAGAGGGCTGGCGAAATCCAGCGTCTTGGCCGGGGAGATGACCATCAACATGAAAGAATCCTTATCTGATACGCCGTCTGAGGGCAAAAAAAAGCGCAGGCAGTGTAGCAAAAAAGTGCCCTGACACGACAAATCGCTGCTATCGGCCCGGACAAATTCGCTAAAAAAAGGGAGAGATTTAGCACTCAGTGGCCTGCCAGCAAGCTTACCTTGCATGGTCGGTCTCGCGTGATATTATCCGTGACAGACAGTTTCAAGAACCCGATAACTCTTCTGAGAGAATGACAACCATGACGGACAAACTGACTTCCCTACGCCAGCTCACCACCGTTGTTGCCGATACCGGCGACATCGCAGCGATGAAGCTTTATCAACCGCAAGATGCTACCACCAACCCTTCACTGATCCTGAACGCCTCACAGATCCCAGAATACCGTAAGCTGATTGATGAAGCCGTGGCCTGGGCGCGCGATCAGGTCAGCAACAAAGAAGAGCAGATCCAGTACGCGGCCGATATGCTGAACGTTAAAATCGGTCTGGAGATCCTGAAGCTGGTGCCGGGTCGTATCTCTACAGAAGTCGATGCGCGTCTCTCTTACGATACTGAAGGCAGCATTAACAAAGCGCGCGCGCTGATCAAGCTCTACAACGATGCGGGCATCAGCAATGACCGTATCCTGATCAAGCTGGCTTCGACCTGGCAGGGTATTCGTGCCGCCGAACAGCTGGAAAAAGAAGGCATTAACTGTAACCTGACGCTGCTGTTCTCCTTTGCCCAGGCACGCGCCTGTGCTGAAGCGGGCGTATATCTGATTTCTCCTTTTGTGGGGCGTATTCTGGACTGGTACAAAGCCAATACCGATAAAAAAGAATATGCGCCGCATGAAGATCCGGGCGTAGTTTCCGTGTCTGAAATCTATCAGTACTACAAGCAGCACGGTTACGAAACCGTGGTCATGGGCGCAAGCTTCCGTAACGTGGGCGAAATCGTTGAGCTGGCCGGTTGTGACCGCCTGACTATTTCTCCGTCGCTGCTGAAAGAGCTGGCAGAAAGCGAAGGTACGCTGGAGCGTAAGCTTTCTTACACCGGCGAAGTCAAAGCGCGTCCGGCTAAAATGACCGAAGCCGAGTTCCTGTGGGAGCACAACCAGGATCCGATGGCCGTTGATAAGCTGGCGCAGGGCATTCGCAACTTCGCGCTTGATCAGGCCAAGCTGGATAAGATGCTCGCCGAACTGCTGTAATCTCCCTCACGCGGTCGGTTCTCCGGCCGCGTTCTGTACATCAAGCGTGGCAGTGTTTATCCTTCCTTTGTTCCCCTTATCAAACCGCGCCCTTGCTTAACGGCGGCCGGCATCACAGTGACGACACAATGAATACTTTACGCATAGGATTGATCTCCGTTTCCGATCGCGCCGCCAACGGCATTTATCAGGACGAGGGCTTACCGGCGCTGGAAGCCTGGCTCGCTACGGCGCTGGCCACGCCTTTTACCGTAGAAAAAAGGCTGGTGCCCGACGAGCAGCCGATGATTGAGCACGCGATTTGCGAGCTGGTGGACGAGCTGTTTTGTCATCTGGTGCTGACCACGGGCGGTACCGGCCCGGCCAGACGCGACGTGACCCCGGACGCGACGTTAGCCATTGCCGATCGCGAAATGCCGGGCTTTGGCGAGCAGATGCGCCAGATTAGCCTCAATTTTGTGCCAACCGCTATCCTTTCGCGGCAGGTTGGGGTGATCCGTAAGCAGTCGCTGGTCATCAACCTGCCAGGACAACCGAAATCCATCAAAGAAACGCTGGAAGGCCTGAAAGACGCGGAAGGCAAAGCGAAGGTACACGGCATTTTTGCCTGCGTCCCTTACTGCATTCAGCTGTTGGACGGACCCTATGTGGAAACTCACGAGGCAGTAGTAGCAGCATTTCGCCCTAAAAGTGCCAGACGCGAAACAAACAGCTAAAAATTACCGGATTCAGGCATAAAGTTCAGCGCCGCTGGTGTAGCGAAAAATGAACGGTATAGTCATGCAGACTTTACACGTTCTTATTCACTGACTTCTGGCTGCGCGACGATTATGCATAATGACAGCACTCGCCGATTAAACCGGCAGGATTACAAAACGCTCTCTCTGGCTGCCCTTGGGGGCGCGCTGGAGTTCTACGATTTTATCATCTTTGTTTTTTTCGCTGCGGTCATCGGCGAACGTTTTTTTCCCGCTGATATCCCCGACTGGCTACGGCAGCTGCAGACATTTGGCATTTTCGCGGCAGGTTACCTGGCACGCCCGCTTGGCGGCATTATCATGGCGCATTTTGGCGACAGCAGAGGCCGCAAGAAAATGTTCAGCCTGAGTATCCTGCTGATGGCACTGCCGACGCTGGCGATGGGGCTGCTGCCCGATTATGCCTCGCTGGGCGTGGCGGCACCCGTGCTGTTACTGCTGCTGCGCCTGTTGCAGGGCGCGGCTATTGGTGGCGAAGTACCAGGTGCCTGGGTTTTTGTGGCGGAGCACGTACCGGAAAAGCGAATCGGTTTTGCCTGCGGCACGCTGACCGCCGGACTGACCGCGGGCATTTTGCTGGGATCGCTGGTTGCCTCGCTGATTTTTTCCACGCTGTCGACCCGGAGCCTTGCCCAATTCGGCTGGCGTATTCCTTTTTTCCTGGGCGGGGTTTTTGGCCTGATCGCGCTTTATCTACGCCGCTGGCTACATGAAACGCCGGTCTTTATGGAAATGCAGGCGCGCAAGGCGCTGGCGCAGGAGCTGCCGTTAAAAACCATCGTCAAAGCGCATCGTCGCAGCGTGATCGTTTCCATGCTGCTGACCTGGCTGCTTTCTGCCTGTATTGTGGTGGTCATCCTGATGGCGCCCGCGCTGCTGCAAAAAAGCTATGGGCTACCGGCATCGCAAACCTTACAGGCTAACAGCCTGGCAACCATTATGCTGCTTATCGGCTGCGTTCTGGCAGGGGCTGCGGCGGATCGTTTCGGCGCGGGTAAAACGCTGATGGCCGGTAGCCTGCTGCTGGCGGGCGGCAGCGCCTGCTTTTTTAACGTCGCCGCCGTGGCACCGCAGTATCTCTATGCTGCTTATGCACTGGCCGGTCTGTGTGTGGGCGTGGTGGGCATTACGCCTTTTATTATGGTCAAAGCGTTTCCGGCAGATGTGCGCTTCACCGGCATTTCTTTTTCTTATAACGTCGCCTATGCCATTTTTGGTGGCCTGACGCCCGTTTGCGTCACTTTTATGATGAAGCTGACGCCCATGGCCCCGCTCTGGTACGTGCTGAGCCTGTCGACGATGGGCTTTCTGCTGGGCGGCTGGCTGCTGCGTAATGACAAACGACCGCTGTTAAATCAGGTTGGCGTTCGCTAGAACAGCGGCCCCACCATTGCCTGTGGCAGGCTTTCCTTATGCCGACGCTACCTTGCCGGTCGGCAGCGCTCTGCCGCCCGGTTGCGCCAGGTATAAGCCCTGTGCTGTAACAAATATTGACGGGCAGGGCAGCCGATCGCCGCTGTTCTGCAAAGTGCGCTGTATCCTGAAGAGCCGCAGGGCGGGCGACAGCGATCTGCCAGAAAGATAAAAACGAATTTTTTTTTAACTGGCCCCTTGATGCCGGGCGCGCAGGCCCCATCTTATTTGGCATCCAGGGTTATGTAGCGAAAAAAAAGCGTGAGGCCGGGAGTTGAAACGGCAAAAACCGCCCGCATTAAGTGTGCATAACCTGATTTAAAATGAATTTAAGTGGGAGACGTTTAGATGGGCAAGATTATTGGTATTGACTTAGGTACAACAAACTCTTGTGTCGCTATCATGGATGGCGGCAAAGCGCGTGTACTGGAAAATGCGGAAGGCGATCGCACCACCCCTTCCATCATCGCTTACACCCAGGATGGTGAAACGCTGGTTGGTCAGCCTGCTAAACGCCAGGCCGTGACTAACCCACAGAACACCCTGTTTGCTATCAAGCGCCTGATTGGTCGTCGCTTCCAGGACGAAGAAGTTCAGCGTGATATTAAAATTATGCCTTACCAGATTGTCGGCGCCGATAACGGCGACGCCTGGCTGGATGTGAAAGGTCAGAGAATGGCACCACCGCAGATTTCTGCTGAAGTGCTGAAAAAAATGAAGAAAACGGCGGAAGATTACCTGGGCGAACCGGTAACTGAAGCGGTTATCACTGTACCAGCCTACTTTAACGATGCGCAGCGTCAGGCAACGAAAGATGCCGGCCGTATCGCAGGTCTGGACGTAAAACGTATCATCAACGAACCAACCGCAGCCGCGCTGGCTTACGGTATGGACAAAGGCCAGGGCAACCGGACTATCGCGGTTTATGACCTGGGTGGCGGTACGTTCGATATTTCTATCATCGAAATCGATGAAGTTGACGGCGAAAAAACGTTCGAAGTTCTGGCGACCAACGGTGACACTCACCTGGGCGGCGAAGACTTCGATAGCCGTATGATCAACTACCTGGTAGCAGAATTTAAGAAAGATCAGGGCATCGATCTGCACAACGATCCGCTGGCGATGCAGCGTCTGAAAGAAGCGGCAGAAAAAGCGAAAATCGAGCTTTCTTCCGCCCAGCAGACCGACGTTAACCTGCCGTACATCACGGCTGATGCAACAGGTCCTAAACACCTGAACATCAAAGTGACGCGTGCGAAGCTGGAATCGCTGGTAGAAGATCTGGTCAGCCGTTCTATCGAGCCGCTGAAAGTGGCTCTGCAGGATGCGGGTCTGTCTGTTTCTGATATCAACGACGTTATCCTGGTCGGTGGTCAGACTCGTATGCCAATGGTGCAGACGAAGGTTGCTGAGTTCTTTGGTAAAGAGCCACGTAAAGACGTGAACCCGGACGAAGCGGTAGCGGTAGGCGCAGCGGTTCAGGGCGGCGTGCTGGCGGGCGACGTGAAAGACGTGCTGCTGCTGGACGTAACCCCACTTTCCCTGGGTATCGAAACCATGGGTGGCGTGATGACGGCGCTGATTGCCAAGAACACCACTATCCCGACCAAACACAGCCAGGTGTTCTCAACGGCAGAAGACAATCAGTCTGCGGTGACCATTCACGTGGTGCAGGGTGAGCGTAAGCGCGCGGCGGACAACAAGTCGCTGGGTCAGTTTAACCTGGACGGTATTCAGGCAGCACCACGCGGGATGCCACAGATCGAAGTTACCTTCGATATCGACGCCGACGGTATTCTGCATGTTTCTGCAAAAGACAAGAACAGCGGCAAAGAGCAGAAGATCACCATCAAGGCTTCTTCTGGTCTGAACGACGATGAAATCGAAAAAATGGTTCGCGATGCAGAAGCTAACGCCGAAGCTGACCGTAAGTTTGAAGAACTGGTCCAGATCCGCAACCAGGCCGATCATCTGTCGCACAGCACCCGTAAGCAGCTGGACGAAGCGGGCGATAAACTGCCTGCCGATGACAAAGCGCCAATCGAAGCGGCTCTGACCGAGCTGAACACCGCGCTGAAAGGCGAAGACAAAGCGGAAATCGAAGCGAAAATGCAGGCGCTGATGGAAGTGTCCAGCAAGCTGATGGAGTTCGCTCAGCAGCAGCAGGCCGCTGGCGGCGCAGCGGATGCAGCCGACGCTTCCGCGAAGAAAGATGACGACGTGGTCGACGCTGAGTTCGAAGAAGTTAAAGACAAAAAATAATCGCCCTTTAGCGGGCACGGTGGGCCGCAAGGCCCCCCAGTGAAACCTACGGGCGTCGGAGTGTTCTCCACGCCCGTTCACGCATATTGAGGGCAGGATCACCATAATGGCGAAGCAAGACTATTACGAGATTTTGGGCGTTTCGCGATCGGCGGACGAACGCGAAATCAAAAAGGCCTACAAACGCCTGGCGATGAAGCATCACCCCGATCGCAATCCGGGCGACAAAGAATCAGAAGCTAAATTTAAAGAAGTTAAAGAAGCCTACGAAATTCTGACCGATGCGCAGAAGCGTGCGGCTTATGACCAGTACGGTCATGCAGCCTTTGAACAGGGCGGCATGGGCGGCGGCGGCGGGGGTTATGGCGGCGGCGGCGCAGACTTCAGCGATATCTTTGGCGACGTGTTCGGCGATATCTTCGGCGGAGGACGCCGTCAGCAGCGTGCTGCGCGCGGCGCCGATTTGCGCTACAACATGGAGCTGACGCTTGAAGAAGCCGTCCGCGGCGTGTCCAAAGAGATCCGCATCCCTACGCTGGAAGAGTGCGACGTCTGTCACGGCAGCGGCGCCAAAGCGGGTACGCAGCCGCAAACCTGTTCGACCTGTCATGGTCAGGGCCAGGTACAGATGCGTCAGGGCTTTTTCACCGTGCAGCAGGCGTGTCCAACCTGTCACGGTCGGGGCTCCGTTATTAAAGATCCCTGCAACGCCTGTCATGGACATGGCCGCGTAGAGCGTTCTAAAACGCTGTCGGTCAAAATCCCGGCTGGTGTTGACACTGGCGATCGTATCCGCCTTTCCGGCGAAGGCGAAGCGGGCGAGCATGGTGCACCAGCAGGCGATCTTTACGTTCAGGTACAGGTGCGTAAGCACCCTATCTTTGAGCGTGAAGAAAATAACCTGTATTGCGAAGTGCCTATCAACTTTGCGATGGCAGCGCTGGGCGGCGAAATCGAAGTGCCGACGCTGGACGGACGCGTTAAGCTGAAAGTCCCTGCGGAAACGCAGACCGGTAAGCTGTTCCGCATGCGCGGTAAAGGCGTTAAATCCGTGCGCGGCGGCGCGCAGGGCGACCTGCTGTGCCGCGTGGTAGTGGAAACGCCGGTCAGCCTGAGCGAGAAGCAGAAAAGCCTGCTGCGCGAGCTGGAAGAGAGCTTTGGCGGCGTAGGCGGCGAGAAGAACAGCCCGCGGTCGAAAAGCTTTTTCGACGGCGTGAAGAAGTTCTTTGACGATCTGACCCGCTAGGTTAATAGCGTGCAGAATAAAACGGGTGGCTCAGGCCGCCCGTTTTTTTTATTGGTTCAGCGGTGCAAAGGGTTCAGCGCCGGGTGCGCGTTGTGGCGTGCTTCAGCCGTCGCTCCAGCATCGTCATCCGACGGTGTTTCATGGTATCCGCATCAGCCATCGCGACCGTGTTAATCAGCGGAAAGCTCTGGGTATAGAGCTACCGGCCAGTTTGAAGGCTTTGCATACCGCGCTGATACTTCTTCTGGCTCATATAGCGACATAGCCAGAAAGGATACGCCTCAGGTGGATGCCATATTTGCATATGCCGCGCGCCGCTTCCTACATAACGCTGGAGATTACCGGCATTCGTGTGGAGCGGCTGCAGGATATTAGTGAGGCTGACGCTGCTAACGAGGGCGTTCCACCAGCCAACGACCTGTTGCCATTATACCCAGGAACCGACCCGACACCTGAAGGCAACTTCGCTACAGCAATGGTGGCGTTTCAAAGACTGTGGGAATTTATCTACGGCGAGGAAAGCTGGCAGACTAACCCGTGAGTGTGGGTTATTGAGTTTCAGCGCGTGAAGAATCAGTTATGAAAACGATTGATGTTAAATCAGCATTAAGGGCGTGTTTTAGCTCACCTGAATGGGCCATCTTTTTTGAAGTGGCTGATGGTACCGGAGCTAATCAGCGTCGCTGGGCTTATGCCGTCTCGATGAATATGTATCCATCCCGGGTTTTAGAGATTCACAGATATGAAATTTACAGCTTATCAGATGGTGTAAAATGAAAAAAATTAACGTTGATAACCTTGATGGTCTGATCTTTACTTACTTCGGTATGGATTATGAGTTACACGGCCCTGGTGATAGCAATGAGTCGCAGATAGATGCGTGGCTATCTGAAACGCCAGCTGCTTATCAGCAAGGTCTGGTTGATGATATAGAGCATTTTCAGCTTGAATGCGATGATTTAGAAAAAGATTTTGATGAACGTTATGGTTTCGAGTTTTCCCCCGAGTTATGGGGTACGACCATAGAGGGTTTCTTCGATACTTTGAAGTTAAAAGTAGCTGAGTCGCTTTCAAATAAAAATTGATCATGGATGGTTGGATTAAGTATTATAGTCACTCGGAAATAATGCTGAGTGACTATAAATTAAAGACGGCCATTCCAGTGATTTATTACGCTTTTTTAAGCTCGGTGAATAGCGCTCCTTTTACAATGCTTCCAATTATAAATGTCGACAACAGAATAATGATGGATTTTACTGATCCATCAACAAAAAAGTCTGGGATAGGATCACCAGAATGCTGTATGAATGCACCCAGAAAAAAATATGTAATAAATACGTAAATAAACCCAGTCAAACCTATGCGCGATACCCATTCTGAAATTCGATACACCCAGTATTTAAGTGGCATGCTTGCTTTTAGTTTTTTTATTAAAATCGCATCAATTTGATAGGTTGGTGGTTAAAGTTTTGCAAATAACATAGTTGAACCGCCATTTCTTAAATAATTAATAACGGGGTGGAATTACACCCCTCTCATACCAATTGTGCTAACACACTGCTTACATTATCATATGGCTAAAAATGAATTTTATGCATAAGTATATATTATTCAAGGGGTAATTTAGGAGAGGCGCGATAAATTTACCTTTAGCTTCTATGAGCAACAGTAAGCACTAATCAACTCTATTTTACGGTAAGCCAGCTCGGCCAGATTGGTTGTATACGGGGAGAAAGCATTTCACGTTTCATCTGCCGGGAATTATGAGTACCCTGACCCGCAAACCATACTTTGCCAAGCCCCGACTTGTTGATTTGATCCAGCGTTAACATCAGCGCAGCGCTATCATACGCAGAATCAGATCCTGCATCTCCGCTTCGCTCGCAGAATGGAACACATCGTTATCAAGAAAAGATAACACACTGCCCAGCACGGCCTCTTCGATCATGGGGGCCGAGCGAATAACCCCGGACGTTCTCTCACGACGAAGAATGACGCTCTCTTGAGTGCCAGGATATTCCATAACGCGTTTAACGGCTGGCGACTGCTGCGTGAGCGTCGTGACGTTAAACTGCATCGTGATACGGCGTGTCGTCATTCATCATCCTACAGCTGCTGCTCTTCGCCGGCGGTCAGCAGGTGAACCCGGCGCACAACAGCCAGTTCCGGATTCTCAGGAATGTAGACGAAGCCGTTAGGGGACCACGATTCTGCAAAATTCGGCATGTAGCCGGGCTTCCCGCCTGACTATTTTGCGCCGCCGCCTACTCGCCAGTTCCGGTTCGACCACTATGTCATGCCCGTTTTATCCGATTAAGGGCGTTAACAGCGCGATGCGGCACGCCTCGTAAATAATTTCTCCGGCGGCCTTTTTGCCCGATAAACAACCGCCAACCATTTTTCCCGTCGTCAGAAACGCGTATGCTGTCAGGCCGCACGATTGTTTATCAGGAAAGATTGCAATGAAATCCGCGATTAAGCGACTACTGAATAATGAAGCAACCGGCGGCGTGGTATTAATTATCGCTGCCGCTATCGCTATGTACCTGGCCAACTCGGCCGGGACCCAACAAGCCTACCAGTCCATTCTTGCCATGCCGGTCGAATTCCGTTTTGGTTCGTTGGATATCAGCAAAGATTTGCTGTTATGGATCAACGATGCGTTGATGGCCCTGTTTTTTCTGATGATTGGTCTGGAAGTGAAACACGAGCTGGTTTCCGGCTCGCTGGCCACGCGTGAAAGGGCGATGTTCCCTTTGATCGCCGCCATCGGCGGCATGATTGCGCCCGGTGCCATTTTCGCGCTACTCAATCATAACGATCCGCTGGCCGTTCACGGCTGGGCTATCCCTACCGCCACGGATATCGCTTTTGCTTTGGGTATTCTGGCGCTGTTGGGCAGCCGCGTGCCGCCCGCATTGAAAATGTTTTTGATGGCGCTGGCGGTGATTGATGACCTGGGTGCCATTCTGATCATCGCCTTCTTTTATACGCAGGATCTGTCGCTGACTTCGCTTGGCGTGGCCGCCGGAGCCATTATGGTGCTGGCGTTACTGAACAGGCTAGGCGTGCGTAATATCGCCATTTACATGCTTGTAGGGATGGTGCTGTGGGTCGCGGTGCTGAAATCGGGCGTGCACGCCACGCTGGCTGGCGTTATTGTCGGCTTCTTTGTGCCGTTGGAGAAGCAGAACGGCCATTCTCCGGCTATCCATCTGGCGCACGGGCTGGCTCCATGGGTAAGCTGGGTGATCCTGCCGCTGTTTGCTTTTGCCAACGCTGGCGTTTCGCTGAGCGGTGTCTCGCTGGACGGGTTGTTCTCCGCCGTGCCGCTGGGCATCATTTTGGGGTTGTTTATCGGCAAACCGTTGGGCATTACGCTGATTTGCTGGCTGGCCGTCCGGCTACGTCTCGCTGCGCTGCCGGAAAATACGCGGATGCAGGATATTTGTGTCATTGGCGTACTGTGCGGTATTGGCTTTACCATGTCGATCTTTATCGCTTCACTGGCTTTCGATGCGCAGCATGAGGAGATGGTAACGCTGGCGAAGCTGGGTATTCTTACCGGCTCGATTGTTTCTGCACTGATGGGCTACACGCTGCTGCGCATTAAACTACGTTAACCGACGATAACGGCAGGCCGTTGCTTGCCGTTGTCTGTTCCGGCTAAGGCAGGACGATAAAGGCTAACGGAAGGGGCGAGGAGCCAAACGCCGGACATAAAAAAACCTGCCTGGGCAGGTTTCTTTATCAAAGCTGATTAACAGACGGGCGATTAAGCCAGTTTGTTGATCTGAGCAGTCAGGTTTGCTTTATGACGTGCCGCTTTGTTTTTGTGGATCAGGCCTTTAGCTGCCTGACGGTCCACAATAGGCTGCATTTCATTAAATGCAGTCTGCGCAGCTGCTTTATCGCCAGTAGCGATAGCCGCGTATACCTTCTTGATAAAAGTACGCAACATTGAACGACGGCTAGCGTTGTGCTTACGACGCTTCTCAGACGTTACGGCGCGTTTCTTAGCTGATTTGATATTAGCCAAGGTCCAACTCCCAAATAGTTCTATGAGGACAATTCAAAGGCCGAGGAATATGCCTCTTTAGCCCGTGGTTGTCAATGGATTTGTGCAAATAAGCGCCGCTGAAACAACGACACCTGGTTACGTTTCGATGGCGCAAGATTCTACCAGCTTCATGCCGATGAATACAGCTTATTCAAAAGAAAAATGGCAACGCCCACCAGGGACGGCAGAAAAAGCCCGTATTAACGCGGGAAAGGCGCATTCGCAGGTTAACCTTCCTGGCTGTACTTGGTATAATCCGCCGATTTCCACGAACCTGAGCCAGCCATGAAGTTTATCCGCGGCATACATAACCTCCGGGAGCAGCATCGCGGCTGCGTTCTCACCATTGGTAATTTCGATGGCGTGCATCGCGGCCATCAGGCGCTGCTGTCCCGACTGCGCGAAGAAGGGCGTAAACGCAATCTGCCGGTAGTGGTGATGCTGTTCGAACCGCAGCCGCTGGAGCTGTTTGCGGCCGATAAAGCGCCCGCACGGCTGACGCGGCTGCGTGAGAAGCTGCGTTATCTGGACGAGGCGGGCGTGGATGCGGTACTTTGCCTGCGTTTTGACCGCCGCTTTGCCGCCCTGTCGGCACACAGCTTTGTGTCCGATCTGCTGGTCGACAAGCTGGGCGTGCAGCTGCTGGCGGTCGGCGATGATTTCCGCTTTGGCGCTGGTCGCGAAGGGGATTTCCTGTTATTACAGAAAGCGGGCACCGACTACGGGTTTGACGTCATCAGCACCCAGACTTTTTGCGACGACGGCAAGCGCATCAGCAGCACGGCAGTGCGCCAGGCGCTGGCGGAAGACAATTTGCCGCTGGCGGCTACGCTGCTGGGGCATCCCTTCAGCATCTCCGGCCGCGTCGTGCACGGTGACGCGCTGGGCCGCACCATCGGCTTTCCCACGGCTAACCTGCCGCTAAGACGCTACGTTTCGCCCGTAAAAGGCGTTTACGCCGTAGAGGTCCATGGCCTGGGCGATAAGCCGCTGCCCGGCGTCGCCAACATCGGCACGCGTCCCACGGTGGCGGGCATACGCCAGCAGCTGGAAGTGCACCTGCTGGACGTTGCAATTGACCTGTATGGGCGCCATATAGAAGTGGTGCTGTGTGAAAAAATACGAAACGAGCAGCGTTTTACCTCGCTTGACGCGCTCAAAGAGCAAATTGCTAAAGACGTGGTGGCGGCCCGAACTTTTTTTGGGCTGAGCGCACCGGTTTAAACAGAAGCGAAATACGGAATCGAGAATCTGATGAGTGACTATAAATCTACCCTGAATTTGCCGGAAACGGGGTTCCCGATGCGTGGCGATCTGGCCAAACGCGAACCGGGCATGCTGCAGCGTTGGTATGATGACAATCTGTACGGCATCATCCGCGAAGCCAAAAAAGGGAAAAAAACCTTTATCCTGCATGATGGCCCTCCTTACGCGAACGGCAGCATTCATATTGGTCACTCCGTCAACAAGATTCTGAAAGACATTATCGTGAAGTCCAAAGGCATGGCCGGCTTCGATTCGCCTTACGTGCCGGGCTGGGACTGCCACGGTCTGCCTATCGAACACAAAGTCGAACAGATGATTGGCAAGCCGGGCGAGAAGGTCACGGCGGCCGAATTCCGCGAGGCGTGCCGTAACTATGCGGCAGAGCAGGTCGAAGGCCAGAAAAAAGACTTTATCCGTCTTGGCGTGCTGGGCGACTGGGATCGTCCTTACCTGACGATGAATTTCCAGACCGAAGCCAATATCATCCGTGCACTGGGCAAAATTATCGGCAATGGCCATCTGCATAAAGGCGCCAAGCCGGTGCACTGGTGCCTGGACTGTCGTTCTGCGCTGGCGGAAGCGGAAGTTGAATACTACGACAAAACGTCACCTTCCATTGACGTGATGTTCAATGCGGTTGACGCCGACACCGTGCGCGCTAAATTTGGCGTGGACAGCGTAGAAGGCCCGATCTCACTGGTTATCTGGACTACCACGCCGTGGACCATGCCCGCTAACCGCGCTATCTCTCTGCACCCGGAATTTGATTATCAACTGGTGCAGATTGAAGGCCGCGCGCTGATCCTGGCGAAAGATCTGGTTGAAAGCGTGATGAAACGTGCCGGTATCAGCGAATGGCAGGTACTGGGCGAAGCAAAAGGTGAAGCGCTGGAGCTGCAGCCTTTCCGTCATCCTTTCCTCGACATCACTTCTCCGGTCGTGCTGGGCGAGCACGTGACGCTGGAAGCGGGTACTGGTGCGGTGCACACGGCGCCAGGCCACGGCCCGGATGACTATGTTATCGGACAAAAATATGGCATTGAAGCCGCTAACCCGGTCGGCCCTGATGGCCGTTACCTCCCGGGCACCTATCCTACGCTGGATGGCGTAAACGTCTTCAAAGCGAACGATATGATTGTGGCGCTGCTGCGTGAAAAAGGCGCACTGCTGCATGTTGAAAAAATGCTGCACAGCTATCCGCACTGCTGGCGCCACAAAACGCCCATCATTTTCCGCGCCACGCCACAATGGTTCATCAGCATGGATCAGAAAGGCCTGCGCGAGCAGTCGCTGAAAGAAATTAAAGGCGTGCAGTGGATCCCGGACTGGGGTCAGGCGCGCATCGAATCCATGGTGGCCAACCGTCCTGACTGGTGTATTTCACGCCAGCGCACCTGGGGCGTGCCGATGGCGCTGTTTGTACATAAAGAGACCGAACAGCTGCATCCGGATACCCTGGCGCTGATGGAAAAAGTGGCGCAGCGTGTTGAGCAGGATGGCATCCAGGCCTGGTGGGATCTGGACGCGAAAGAGCTGATGGGTGACGACGCGGAAAACTACGACAAAGTGCCGGATACGCTGGATGTGTGGTTCGATTCCGGCTCTACCAGCTACTCAGTTGTGGATGCGCGTCCGGAATTTGAAGGCCATTCACCGGATATGTATCTGGAAGGCTCGGATCAGCATCGCGGCTGGTTTATGTCCTCGCTAATGATTTCCACGGCGATGAAAGGTAAAGCGCCTTATCGTCAGGTGCTGACGCACGGTTTTACCGTGGATGGTCAGGGCCGTAAAATGTCCAAGTCGATCGGCAACACCGTGTCGCCGCAGGACGTAATGAACAAGCTGGGTGGTGATATCCTGCGCCTGTGGGTTGCTTCCACCGACTACTCTGGCGAAATGGCGGTATCGGACGAAATCCTGAAGCGCTCTGCGGATGCCTATCGTCGTATTCGTAATACCGCGCGCTTCCTGCTGGCTAACCTGAACGGCTTCAATCCGGAAACGGATAAGGTCAGCCCGGAAGAGATGGTGGTGCTGGATCGTTGGGCCGTAGGCCGTGCTAAAGCGGCGCAGGATGCTATTGTCGCCTCTTATGACAGCTATGACTTCCACGAAGTGGTGCAGCGTCTGATGCAGTTCTGTTCGATTGAGATGGGGTCCTTCTATCTGGATATCATCAAAGACCGCCAGTACACCGCTAAGGCCGATGGCCTGGCGCGTCGCAGCTGCCAGACCGCGCTCTACTATATTGCGGAAGCGCTGGTACGCTGGATGGCCCCGATCATGTCCTTTACCGCCGATGAGATCTGGAACGAGCTGCCGGGCAAGCGTGAGAAGTATGTCTTTACCGAAGAGTGGTACGACGGACTGTTTACGCTTTCGGAAAGCGAGTCGATGAACGATAGTTTCTGGGCTGAGCTGCTGAAAGTGCGCGGCGAAGTTAACAAAGTGATTGAGCAGGCGCGCGCCGACAAGCGCGTAGGGGGTTCACTGGAAGCTACCGTTACGCTTTACGCTGACGCTGAGCTGGCGCAGAAGTTGACCAGCCTGGGCGACGAGCTGCGCTTTGTGCTGCTGACTTCAGGCGCACAGGTAGCGGATTACGCGCTGGCAACGGACGAAGCGCAGCAGAGCGAGCTGGTAAAAGGCCTGAAGATCGCGCTGCATAAAGCGGAAGGCGAAAAGTGCCCGCGCTGCTGGCATTACGCGACCGATATCGATCGCGAAGCGGAAATCTGCGGTCGCTGCGTCACCAACGTCAGCGGTGCTGGCGAACAGCGTAAGTACGCCTGATGAGACCTTTTCTTTCGACCGGACTGCGCTGGCTGTGGCTGGTGCTGGTAGTGATCGCCATCGACTTCGGCAGCAAGCAGTGGATCATGAATACGCTGATGCTGCACGAGTCGATGTCGGTGATGCCGTTCTTTAACTTTTTCTACGCGCACAACTACGGTGCAGCGTTCAGCTTCCTGGCAGATAAAGGCGGCTGGCAGCGTTGGTTCTTCGCCGCTATTGCGGTGGCCATTGCCGTCGCGCTGATGGTGATGATGTATCGCACCGAAGCCAGCAAGAAGCTGAACAATATCGCTTACGCGCTGATTATTGGCGGCGCGTTGGGCAATCTGTTCGATCGCGCTTACCACGGTTTTGTGGTCGATTTTATCGACTTCTACGTGGGCGACTGGCATTTTGCCACTTTTAATATCGCAGACTGCGGCATCTGTATCGGTGCCGCGCTGATCGTGCTGGAAGGGTTTTTAACGCCCGCCGGCAAAGCGAAAAGGGCAGGGCATGACTGATTCTGTACAGCGCAACAGCGCGGTGCTGGTGCATTTCACCTTAAAACTCGCCGATGGCTCCACGGCGGAGTCAACGCGGGATAACGGCAAGCCAGCGCTGTTCAGCCTGGGTGACGGCAGCCTTTCCGGCGAGCTGGAAGAGCAGCTGCTGGGCCTCGCGCCTGGCGATAAAAAAGCGTTTTCGCTGGGCCCGGATGCCGCATTCGGCCAGGCCAGCCCGGATCTTATCCAGTATTTCTCGCGCCGTGACTTCACGGAAGCGGGCGAGCCGGAAGTGGGTGCCATCATGCTGTTCAGCGGCATGGACGGCAATGAAATGCCGGGCGTGATCCGCGAAATCTCCGGGGACTCTATCACCGTGGACTTCAACCATCCGCTGGCCGGACAAACGATTCATTTTGACGTAGAAGTGCTGGAAATCGATCCGGTACTGGAGGCAAACCATGCAAATCCTGCTGGCTAATCCACGCGGCTTTTGTGCCGGCGTCGATCGCGCCATCAGCATCGTTGAGCGCGCGCTGGAGATGTACGGCGCGCCTATCTACGTGCGGCATGAAGTGGTGCATAACCGTTACGTCGTAAACAGCCTGCGCGAGCGCGGCGCTATCTTCATTGAAGAAATCAGCGAAGTGCCGGATGAGTCGATTTTGATTTTCTCTGCACACGGCGTGTCTCAGGCGGTGCGGGCGGAAGCCAAAGCGCGCAACCTGACCATGCTGTTTGACGCGACCTGCCCGCTGGTGACCAAAGTGCATATGGAAGTCGCGCGCGCCAGCCGTAAAGGAACCGAAGCGATCCTGATTGGCCATGCCGGCCATCCGGAAGTGGAAGGCACTATGGGGCAGTACAGCAACCCGGCTGGCGGCATGTATCTGGTGGAGTCACCTGCGGACGTGTATAAGCTGCAGGTTAAGCACGAGGACAACCTCTGCTTTATGACGCAGACTACGCTTTCGGTGGATGACACTTCCGAAGTGATCGATGCGTTGCGCGACCGCTTCCCGAAGATCGTCGGGCCGCGTAAAGATGATATCTGCTACGCCACCACCAATCGCCAGGAAGCGGTGCGCACGCTGGCAAAGGATGCGGATGTGGTGCTGGTTGTCGGGTCGCGTAACTCTTCCAACTCGAACCGACTGGCCGAGCTGGCGCAGCGCGCGGGCAAACTCGCACGTCTGATCGACTCGGCAGATGATATTCAGGAAGCCTGGATCAAAGACGTCAAGTGCGTAGGCGTGACGGCAGGCGCTTCCGCACCGGATATTCTGGTGCAACAGGTTATTCAGCGCCTGCGCGAGCTGGGCGGTGAAGCTGCAATCGAGCTGATTGGCCGGGAAGAGAATATCGTTTTCGAAGTACCGAAAGAACTGCGCGTGGATGTTAAGCAGGTCAACTGACCGTTAACGCTTCACCCTGCCCGAAGTAAAACGCCTGTTTTGCTTCGGGCTTTTTATTGCCTCCCGTCATGCCTCTTAATGGGTTCTCCTCTCCTCTCGCACGCTGAAAATATCATACAGATCAACTTTTCTAATGATTCGGCTTGATTCCCGCGGGGGAGCTGTTTTTATAGCCCTGGGAACCAAAAAACAAGAGGGAGATAAAGATGGGTCATTACGAAGTCAGAAAATCACACAAGCAGACGGATCAACCCTGGTATTTTGTGCTGGTGGCGAATAATCATGAAATTATTTTCACCAGCGAGATGTATGCCAGCAAACAGGGCGCGCTGAAAGGCATTAAATCCGTTCAGACTAATGCGTCTTCTCAGGAGATACGCGATAAGAGCTGAGCCGTGGCGGAGGCGATTTTTCTGTCTCCGCCGTTCAACTTCGCTATGCTTACTCCTTGCCGTAATTGTAAGGAGTCTGCATTGAATATTATCGCGATTATGGGACCGCACCACGCGTTCTATAAGGATGAACCCATCCGCGAACTGGATGGCGCGCTGGCCGCCCAGGGTTTTCAAACTATTTACCCCAAAGACGCTGGCGATCTGCTCAAGCTGATTGAACACAATCCACGTATTTGTGGCGTGATTTTTGACTGGGATGAGCATGGCGTCGATCTGTGCAGCGAAATAAACCAGCTGAATGAGTATCTGCCGCTCTATGCGTTTATTAATACGCATTCCACCATGGACGTCAGCGTTAACCAGATGCGCATGGCAATCTGGTTTTTTGAATATGGCCTGGGCGCGTCGGAAGATATCGGGCAGCGTATCCGTCAGTACACCGATGAGTATATCGATACCATCACGCCACCGCTGACTAAGGCGCTGTTCACTTACGTGAAAGAAGGGAAATATACCTTCTGTACGCCGGGCCATATGGCGGGCACGGCATTTCAAAAAAGCCCGGTCGGCAGCCTGTTTTATGATTTCTTCGGCGGTAACACCCTGAAAGCAGACGTGTCGATTTCGGTAACGGAACTGGGCTCGCTGCTTGACCATACCGGCCCGCATCTGGAGGCGGAAGAGTATATCGCTCGTACCTTCGGTGCCGAACAAAGCTATATGGTGACCAACGGGACCTCGACCTCTAACAAAATTGTCGGCATGTACGCCGCGCCTTCAGGCAGCACGATGCTTATCGATCGCAACTGCCATAAGTCCTTAACGCACCTGCTGATGATGAGCGATATCGTGCCCATTTGGCTGAAGCCAACGCGTAACGCGCTGGGCATTTTGGGCGGCATTCCTAAACGTGAGTTTACCCGTGAGAGCATTGCGCAAAAGGTAGAGCAGACCGAGCGCGCCAGCTGGCCGGTACACGCCGTTATCACCAACTCCACTTACGATGGGCTGCTTTACAACACCCGCTACATCAAAGAAACGCTGGACGTGCCGTCAATCCACTTTGATTCTGCCTGGGTGCCCTACACCAATTTTCATCCTATATATAACGGGCTGAGCGGCATGAGCGGCGACCGCACGCCGGGGAAAGTGATCTATGAAACCCAGTCCACGCATAAGCTGCTGGCGGCCTTTTCGCAGGCCTCGCTAATTCATATTAAAGGGGAGTACGACGAACAAACCTTTAATGAAGCCTATATGATGCACACCACTACTTCGCCGAACTATTCCATCGTGGCCTCAATAGAAACAGCGGCGGCGATGCTGCGTGGCAATCCGGGCAAGCGCCTGATTAACCGCTCCGTAGAGCGCGCGCTGCACTTTCGTCGGGAAGTCCAGCGGTTGCGGGAAGAGTCCGAAGGCTGGTTCTTCGATATCTGGCAGCCGGAAGGCGTCGATGAACCGCAGTGCTGGCCTATCCAGCCGGGTGAAGAGGACTGGCACGGCTTTAATGATGCCGACGCCGATCATATGTACCTCGATCCGATCAAGGTGACGATCCTGACGCCGGGCATGAGCGAACAGGGTGTGATGGCGGATGAAGGTATCCCGGCGGCGCTGGTAGCAAAATATCTTGATGAGCGCGGCGTGGTGGTAGAAAAAACCGGGCCTTACAATTTATTGTTCCTGTTCAGCATTGGTATTGATAAAACCAAGGCGATGAGCGTGCTGCGTGGTCTGACCGAATTCAAACGCGCTTACGACCTTAATCTGCGGGTTAGAAACATGCTGCCGGATCTCTATGCGCAGGCGCCGGAGTTTTATCGCAATATGCGCATTCAAACGCTGGCCCAGGGTATTCATAACCTGATCCGGGATCACGATCTGCCCAGACTGATGCTTCAGGCCTTCGATAAGCTACCAGAAATGAAACTGACGCCGCACCAGATGTTCCAGCAGCAGGTGAAAGGCAATGTGGAAACGGTAGATCTCAGCAAGTTAGTGGGCCGGGTGTCGGCCAATATGATCTTGCCTTATCCGCCGGGTGTACCGGTAGTCATGCCGGGTGAGATGATCACCGAGGAGAGCCGCGCGGTGCTCGATTTTCTGTTGATGCTTTGCACCATTGGCCGTCACTATCCCGGTTTTGAAACCGATATTCATGGCGCGACCCTGACCGACGAAGGGCAGTATCTGGTACGCGTGCTGAAAGCGTAGTTCCGGAATTGTGCCATTGTCCTGCGCTTCCGGCCTGCGTAAGGTAGCCGG